>CBFHKB010000029.1:0-19201 GCA_965656295.1 Psychroflexus sp. | reverse complement strand
TTTAGCGATGAGTTTATATGGCGATTTAGATATTTCGGTCATCGACGAATTACCGCCAGGTCGCCAACCGATTAAAACCGTTCACCGATTTGATAAAAACCGACTAAAAGTATTTAAATTTATCAAGGACGAAATAAAAAAAGGCCGTCAAATTTACGTTGTTTATCCGTTAATTGAAGAATCTAAAAACTTTAATTATAAGGATTTAATGGATGGTTATGAAAGTATTTCACGTGAATTTCCATTACCCGAATACAAAATTTCAATTGTTCACGGAAAAATGAAACCTGAAGATAAAGCCTACGAGATGCAAGCTTTTGCTGAAGGTAAAACACAACTTTTAGTGGCGACAACTGTTATTGAAGTGGGCGTAAATGTTCCTAATGCCAGCGTTATGTTAATAGAAAGTGCCGAGCGATTTGGCTTATCTCAGTTACACCAATTAAGAGGTCGCGTGGGACGTGGAGCCGAACAAAGCTTTTGTATTTTAATGACAAGCCATAAGTTGAGCCAAGATGCTAAAATCCGACTTGAAACCATGTGCAGAACAAATGATGGGTTTGAGTTGGCTGAAGTTGATTTAAAACTTCGTGGTCCTGGCGATTTGATGGGAACTCAACAAAGCGGAATTTTAAATTTAAAAATAGCCGATTTAGTTAAAGATAATCAACTCTTAAAAGTTGCTCGAAAATATGCCCATCACGTGATCCAAAACGATCCTAATTTTAGCTCCCCAGATTATCAAGTGATGCGAGAAACATACCAACAATTACAAAAAGGTAAAACGATTTGGAATTATATATCATAAACTCAGATAGTAGCTAGCCTTTAACCAAAGCCGATTTCTAAATCCAGGTTCTAAGTAGTCGTCTGTTCGCCAATCAAGCCCTAATTCAAATTTATTTTTGTCATTAAATAAGTGGCCAATACCCACATTTAAACGGTTTTCAAAATCATCGATCGTAGATTGGACACTATATATCAGCTCATTAGAAATGACTAAGTACTGTTCTCCAGCATCTACTTTTAATCCATTTAGTGGAAATTGTGATTTAGCTCTTATTCTAAACCTAAATTCGGGTGACTCTTCACTGCTAAAGGTCTGGTCGGTCCTGAAACGATAACCGATTCGCAAACCGATAAGTTGACTCACCCAAGAGATTTGTTGAATGCTTCGGTGATGGTTAAATCCATCAGCAACAAACCTTGATTGGTACCCTGCAGCAAGATCAATTGTAGGTGAAAGTTGATATTCTAAAAAATGTTGAATATCGGCTTGCTCTATATCAAAATATAACTTATCCTCGATGCGATTAAAAGCCGCTTGTTGGTACTCGATTTTATGTTGAATAGACAAAAACTCAGAAATAGAATATCCCACAGAAAACTCAGGCATTAGTCCTGTTTTAAATCGGTTTTGAGCAGTAACAATGACTGAAGTTAAAAGAGCTAAACTAAATAATTTAAGACGCATAAGGTATGGCTTAGTATTTTAAAATATCTGAAGATGGCAGTTTTATTACGCGGCGTTCTATTAATTGGCCTTGATCATTAAATAAGCCTTCATAAAGTTCGTAGGCAGCTTTAGTTTTACCAAAAAACTCAATTTCATAATTGGTCGTAATATGTTCCCACTCATTCTCATCAATACTATCTTCTAAATCATCAGAACTACCTAAATATTGAATTTGTATTTTTTTGAGTCGATATTTAGTGTAAGTTTCTTCAAAATAGCTGTTAAGTTGTTGTTTAACTTGAGAATTTAAAGCTTTAAATTTCAGCTGAATTTCAATATTTAAGATAGTTCCTAAAGTATCAAACTCAATGCTCTGTCGTTTAGATCTCCACTTAAACTTAGCTTCATAGACTCTTTGATCTTGACTAAATTGGGCGTACCATCTAATTTTTTTCTCACCTTCATAGGCGTCATCCAACCACTCAAAAGCTTTTCGAGGTATTTCGGTATGATCAATTCGCTTCTCGGCTTCAACTTTAGTTTGGCAACAGAGTTGAAGATGAATGACACTTATCAGGATAGTTACTAATAACTTCATCTTAATTAAATTTTTACAAAGATACAGTTAGTGGCATAATCCTAAGTGAATTTTAAGTTTTATAGCCAGTAAAGTTTGTATTTTTAGGCCTGAATAATGGAACATAAATTTAAATCACATATCACGACTCATTTTCCTGAATTTTATTCGGGACATTTATTAATCGCCGTTAGTGGCGGTGTGGATAGTATGGTTTTGTGTGATTTGTGTTTGCAGGCCGATTTAAGCTTTAGCATCGCTCATTGTAATTTTAATTTGCGAGATGAAGCTAAGGGAGACCAAAATTTTGTGGCGGCTTATGCCAAGCAACACGATATTAAATACCATACAATTTCTTTTAATACAGAAAATTTTGCTAAAACTCACAAGTTATCAACTCAAATAGCGGCTCGAGAATTACGTTATAATTGGTTTCACCAACTACTAGAAGAACAGGCATATACTTATTTACTAACAGCACACCACTTAAACGACCAGCTTGAAACCTTTTTAATTAATTTATCACGAGGTAGTGGGATTAAAGGTTTAACTGGGATTCCTGCTCAAAACGAAGCGATTAAAAGACCTTTGCTGAATTTTACTAAATCAGACATTTTAAACTATGCAAAAGCTAAAGATCTTAAATGGCGCGAAGATGCGTCTAACCAATCAACTTACTATTTGCGTAATCAAGTAAGACATCAAGTTATACCAAAACTTGAAGGTTTAGCACCTCACTTTTTATCAAGTTTTCAAGACAGCTTACACTATTTGCAACAAAGCAATCGAATTTTAGAGGCTTATGTTTTACAGCTGAAAGCACAGCTAATTACATCCACAGCTCAATCTAAAACTTTAGATTTAGTGGCTTTACGAGAATTGGATCAGCATCGTGACCTATTGTTTTACTTATTACAAGAGTTTGGTTTTACCCACGCTAACGATTTATTAAATTTGCTTGATGCTGAAACAGGAAAGTTTGTTGAAAGTGCAAGTCACAGAATTGTAAAAGATCGTGATACATTTATAATTTATAAGCAAACGAATTTAACTGAATTTAAAGTAGTTAATTACGAGTCTTTAGAGGCTTTAATGCAAAATAACGACGAGCATTTAAAAGCTTCGGTTGAAGCTTACCAACAACCAAATTCACCTTATGAAGTATTTATAGATTTAGATCAACTTCAGTTTCCATTACGCTTACGTCCAGTACAAACCACAGACTATTTTAAACCTTTAGGAATGAATGGAATTAAAAAAGTAGTTCATTTTTTGCGTGATCAAAAAGTTCCTACTTTTGAAAAATCTCAACAATTAATATTGGAAGATCAACACCAAATTGTTTGGGTGGTTGGTCACCGGATTAATGATAATTATAAATTAACCAAAACAACGCAGCATAATTTAAAATTGATATGGCAAAATTAACAAAAATCCTACTTTGCATATTCTTGATGTTTAGTACAATGTCTCAAGCCCAACTGGGCAATTTAAATTCAACCGATAAGCCTATTGAGCCAGTTGAATTTAAAACTGAAGTTATAAAAAATTCCGATTCATTATACACTATTAAGCTCACAGCTTTACTTGAAAAAGGCTGGCACATACCATCACAACGTTTATTGAAACCAGACGAAATAGGTCCAGAACCTACTCAGCTTAATTTTAGCTACGATGCGGCAGATTACAAGCTTATTGGCTCTACACAAGAGCCAGAAGGTATTGAGATATTCGATGAAATTTTTCAAGCCGATCTTAAATATTTTGAAGATCAAGTGAGTTTTACGCAGCAAGTAAAGCTTATTAATGCAGCAGCTCCTCTAGAATTAGAGTTATTGTATATGATTTGTGATGATGAAAAATGTTTACCACAAGATCAGCGTCGCTTTACCTTTGCTTTAATTAATCAACAACTACAATTAGTCGATAATAACGAGATTGAAGTGTCTCAAGTTGATTTAGCTCTAGAAAATCAGCTTAAAATAGATATTAAAAACACACAGGCGTTTTCTGAAGAGCTTGGGACTTCTAAAGAAGAATCTACAGTGTGGACAGTATTTTTCTTAGGTTTTGTTGGTGGTCTTATAGCTTTATTAACGCCGTGTGTGTTCCCAATGATTCCCTTAACGGTTTCTTTTTTTACTAAAAGTGCGGCCAATAAACGTTTAGGAATTATAAATGCCGCTTTATATGGTGTTTTTATTTTTGGTATTTACGTCTTACTTAGTTTACCTTTTCATTTACTAGATTCTGTTAATCCTGAGATTTTAAATAACATTTCGACGAACACCACATTAAATATTATCTTTTTTGTCATATTTATGGCATTTGCCTTTTCATTTTTTGGTTATTATGAAATTACCTTACCCGTTTCCTGGAGTAGTAAACTAGACCAAAAAGCAACCAGCATTGGCGGTATAATCGGCATATTTTTCATGGCGTTAACTTTGGCTATTGTATCGTTTTCGTGTACTGGACCAATTTTAGGTTCTCTGCTAGGAGGTTCACTCACTGCCGATGGTGGTGCTATGTTATTAAGTTTTGGTATGGGTGGTTTTGGTTTAGCTTTAGCTTTACCTTTTGCATTATTTGCTTTGTTTCCTAACTGGTTAAACTCATTACCAAAGAGTGGTGGTTGGTTAAATACAGTCAAGGTTGTATTAGGTTTTATAGAATTAGGCCTTGCGTTTAAATTTTTATCTAATGCCGATTTAGTTCAACATTGGGGATTACTTAAGCGAGAAGTATTTATTGGTATTTGGATTTTAGTAGGTTTAGGTTTAACACTTTATTTGTTTGGTAAAATTAGATTTCCACATGATGGTCCAAAGAAATCAATTAAACGTAGTAGATTATTTATAGGGGTATTGAGTTTAGCTTTTACCATGTATTTAATTCCAGGCTTAACGAATACGAGTTATGCTAATCTTAAGTTGTTAAGTGGTTTTCCACCACCTTTATTTTACAGTTTATACCCGAAAGATACAAATGGACCATTAGGTTTAAAGGCGTACAAAGATTTTCAGGAAGGACTTGCCGTTGCTCAAAAAGAAGGAAAGCCTATTTTGTTAGATTTTACAGGTTGGGCTTGTGTTAACTGCCGAAAAATGGAAGAGCAGGTTTGGAGTGTCCCTGAAGTTTATGAGGTGATTCAAAACGATTATGTTTTGATCTCACTTTATGTTGATGACCGTGAAGCGCTTCCAGAAGACCAGCAATTTAATTTTGAACGAGCTAATGGGAATGTAAAAAAGATACGTACCATTGGCGATAAGTGGGCGACCTTTCAAACACTAAATTTTAAAAATAACTCTCAGCCATATTACGTTTTAATGACCTCAGATTTAGAACTTTTAAATACACCAGTGGCATACGAGCCAAATTCAAAGAAATACCTAGAATGGCTTAAAACAGGATTAACTAATTTTAAACAATAAAAAAAGTTGAAGTTGAGCCTAAAGCTCAACTTCAACTTGATTATGTAATAAATCATCAAATGTTTCTCGCTTTCTAATGAGTTTAGCCTCATTATTATGCCATAAAACTTCAGCTGGTTTAAAGCGGGAGTTGTAGTTGCTTGCCATAGAGTAGCAGTAAGCACCAGCATTTTTGAAGGCTAAAATGTCGCCTTCGCTAATTTCAGCGATACGCTTGTTATTAGCAAAGGTGTCAGTTTCACAAATATAGCCAACAACCGAGTAAAAACGTTTTTGCTTTCTAGGATGTGAAATATTAACAATCTCGTGTTTGGAGCCATATAACATTGGTCTAATTAAGTGATTAAACCCAGAATCTATTTGTGCAAAAACAGTAGACGTTGTTTGCTTTACTACATTAACTTTAGCTAAGAATTGTCCAGCTTCACTTACCAGAAACTTTCCTGGCTCAAACGCAAGCGTTAAAGGTTTGCCATATGATTTACAAAAATCATTAAATCGTTTTGATAATTTTTTTCCTAGCTGTTCAATATCAGTTTCAATGTCATTATCATGATAAGGGACTTTAAACCCGCTACCGAAATCTAAAAATTCTAAATTTTTAAATGATTTTGCTGTATCAAATAAAATTTCGGCAGCATATAGGAAAACCTCAATATCCAAAATATCACTACCTGTATGCATGTGAATGCCGTTAATAGTCATTTCTGTATTGTCTACAATTCTTAAAATATGCGGTAATTGATGTATTGAAATCCCAAACTTGGAGTCGATATGGCCTACCGAAATATTTGTATTTCCTCCAGCCATCACGTGTGGATTAATTCGGATGCAAACTGGCACTTCAGGGTATTTGTTGCCAAACTGTTCAAGTATGACAAGATTGTCTATGTTAATTTGAACACCTAATTTAACGGCTTGTTCTAACTCAGAAAATGAAACACCATTAGGGGTGAAAATTATTTTTTGAGGATCAACCCCTGCTTTTAGGCCTAATTTAACCTCCTGGATAGAAACAGTATCTAAGCCGCTACCTAAACTATTAAATAATTTTAATATAGAAATGTTAGATAAGGCTTTAACCGCATAGTGCAACCTTAAATTCTCAACCTTCTTAAACGCATTGGTTAAGCGCTTGTATTGAGAGGTCATTTTTTCACTATCATAAACATAGACTGGGCTTCCAAATTGGTTTGCAATGTCTAAAAGTTGCGTTTGTTTCATTGTTTGTTTTTTTATAAGACTTTAGTTAATTTATTTTGTTTAATTTTTAGTAATAAAAAAACCCGCTAAAAGCGGGTTATATAAAATATAAAGTGATCCGCTTTAATCAGGCATTATAATACTTACTCTTCCAAATAGACACGTTAAAATTTTTGCCCTTCGCAAAACCATAATAAAGAGAAACACCACCAATCCATTTAAACATAAATATGAAGAGTAAGAAAAATTCAGTTCCAGAATTTTCAGGGTCCATAAAAAATCCGTTAGGAACCAAAGAAGTTAAGATGAGAGCCGAAATAAAAACGGTAATCATGAAATTTTCAAAGCATTTAAAAGGCCACATCATTAATTTTCTAAAGGGGCTTAAATCATTTCCCCATTTGTGAATTAAATAGTAATAATCGTTTCCTATGGGTGCAAATAGTAAAGGATCATCTGCGTTTTCTAACTTAAATAGTTTAGAAGGGGCCATAATTTTAAACCCATTTAATGAAGTTTGATGCTCTTCTTCTAAACTTTTTATGATTTGATAAGCCTCAAATGGAATTTTGTTTTTAAAATAACTAGAGTCTAAAAAACGAAGTCTGTAATCTACACAAATCTTTTCGATGTGATTTATATGAAAGATTTTTTCAGATTTCAATAAGTCAGGGTTAAAGTTATTATGAGTTGAGTCATCTGTGTTTTCTAACTTTGATTGAATAACCTTATAAGTATCTTCAACTTGGTTAAAGATTGTTTTAACTTCGCTTAATAATTGGCTATGAGATATGTTTTTATCTCTTACGCGTTCTAATTTCGATTTCAGGTTTGTTCTTGCTAGCATCATTATTCATTTACAACATTCGGTTTAAAATTAAATAATCACTTAATTTTATAGGCTAGTACAGATGAAATTTAACACTCATTAAATAGATATTCAACTTATTTTCTTAGTCGGATAAAGCTATAAACCCCTTTTCCTTCAGCTAATAACTTTTTTTCCGGGTCGCTTTTTAAGTAAGCCTTCATTTTTGTAACGAGTATGCGTTTTCCAAGTCTAACGGTTTCACCTTCAACTATAATGGCTTCATGGTGTGCAGGTCTTAAAAAATCTACACGTATATCTATGGTAGACATTTTGTCTTCTAAAGAGCTTAAATGTGTACTTCCAACCAAGCCACCTACCGAATCCATAATAGTAGTAATAATCCCACCATGCCATCGGTTACTACGAATGTCGCCAACAACTTCTGGTCTAAACGGTACTTCCACTTTTACAAAGTCGGTTTTTATATCTAACAACTTTAGGCCTAAGAACTTGTGAATTGGGATTAGCTCTTCGATCATTTTTTTACAAAATCATCTTTTAAATCCATTAGCGTAAGCTTGCATTTAATTGTTTTTCAAACTGTTGTTGAAGTTTATTCATGATTTTATTAACTTGCTTATCGGTAATGGTTTTATGTTCGTCTCTAAAACTAAAACTTACCGCATAACTTTTTTTGCCTTTTGGAAGATTGTCACCTTCATAAACGTCAAATAAGTCCACTTGTTTTAAAAGTTTTTTATCGGTTTTGTGTGCAATGTCTTCAATTTGACTAAAGTTAACGTCTTCATCTAGTAATAGTGCAAAATCTCGTCTAGTTGAAGGGAATTTTGGAATTGCAGTAGATGTGAATTTGTAAGATTGGATAAGTTCTATAATGGTATCCCAATAAAAATCGGCATACAAAACAGTTTGATCTATTTTAAACGATTCTAAAACCGTTGTTTTAATCCGTCCAAATTCAACTATTTTTCGTTTTTTAGAAGTAAACGAAACCCCCTCGTTAATACTGTCGTTTCCAGCAGAGCTATTTATAGTGTAGTTAATATTTAACCGCTCTAATAGGTTGCAAATAATTCCTTTTAGGTAGAAAAAATCTAATGGTTTTTGTGTGTTTAACCAAGAATCACCAGTACGATTACCTGTTAAAAATAGGCTCAGGTGTTTTTGCTCTTGGTAAGTCTTAAAGTTGTGATAGGTTTTTCCAAACTCAAAAAACTTTAAGTCTAGATTGTTTCGGTTAAGATTATAACTGACCGACTCTAAACCTGAAAATAACATAGATTGTCTTAACACATTAAGGTCTTGACTCAAAGGGTTTAAAATAGTGACATTTTGAGCTTTATTTAATTGTGGTGATAGCTCTATATAACTTTTTTTGGTTAACGAATTTGCCATAGTTTCATTAAATCCAAGTGATGCTAATTGATTAGCTATTAAGTTTTGGATTTTATAATCGTCAAATTTACTAGAGTTGGCCACCGAAATAGTAAATTTACTATTGGTGTCTATGTTATTGTAACCATATACACGTAATATTTCTTCAATGACATCAACTTCTCTAATCACATCAACACGATAAGCTGGTATCGTTAAGCCTAAACCACTTTCAGTTACGTTATTTACTTTTATTTCAAGGGAAGCCAGAATAGATTTGATAGTTTCTGTGTGGATTTCTTCGCCAATTAAACGATTAATTTTATCGAAAGTTAAAAAAACTTGAAAATCTTCTATTTTTTTAGGGTAAAAGTCGTCTATATCACTACTTACTTTACCGCCAGCGATTTCTTGTATTAAAAGGGCTGCACGTCTCAATGCATATTTAGTAATATTTGGGTCTATGCCACGTTCATATCTAAAAGATGCATCAGTATTTAAGCCGTGGCGTTTAGCGGTTTTTCTAATATTAATGGGGTTAAAGTAGGCACTTTCTAAAAATACACTACTCGTATTTTCTTTGATCCCTGAGTTTAAGCCACCAAAAACTCCAGCAATACATAATGGTTTTTCAGCATCACAAATCATAAGGTCTTCCTCATGTAATTCGCGTTCGACTTCATCTAATGTTATAAATTTTGTTCCCTTTTTAACCGTTTGAACTATTATTTTTTGGTCTTTAATATAATCAGCGTCAAAAGCATGTAATGGTTGACCTAATTCATGCATCACATAGTTTGTGGCATCGACAATATTGTTGATTGGTTTTATACCTATAGCTTTTAATTTGTTTTGAAGCCAATCGGGTGAAATTTCAACTTTAACCCCCGAAATACTTACTGAGCTGTAACGAGGAGCTAAATCTGGATTTTTAACTTCAACTGAAATACGCTTACTCCTGTTATCGACATGAAAGTTACTTGTTGAAGGTGTATCAATAGACGTGTTAATTTCTTTTTGAATAAGGCCAGCTCTTAAGTCGCGAGCTACTCCCCAATGGCTCATAGCGTCAGCACGGTTAGGAGTTAAGCCAATTTCAAAGACGTAGTCTTTTTCAACATCAAAGAGCTTTGAAAGAGGCGTACCTGGTTCATGCTTTTGGTCAAGGACCATGATTCCGTCGTGGCTAGTACCTAAACCAATTTCATCTTCAGCGCAAATCATACCTTCGCTGGTTTCACCGCGTAGTTTTCCTTTTTTTATTTTCCAAGGTTCATCAGCGCTATACAAGGTGGTACCAACACTAGCAACAGGTACTTTTTGTCCTGCTTCTACATTTGGTGCACCACAAACAATTTGTACAGTTGAATCGCCAAGATTAACTTTAGTAAGTTTTAAGCGGTCTGCATTAGGATGTTGTTTGCATTCCATAACTTCACCTACAACTATACCTTCAAGGCTACCAGGAATAGACTCAAACTTAGTTATGCCTTCAACCTCTAAACCAAGGTCTGTTAATAAGTTACCTGTTTCTTCGGCAGACGCCTTAATTTTTACAAATTGCTTTAGCCAGTTGTACGAAATTTTCATGTGCTATAAAATTGAAGTTGCAAAGATAATCATCCAAGATTGCTACTCAAATTAAACCCCTATTTAAACTAAAAAAAATCGTCTGGAATAGACGATTTTTTTGGATATATAAATTTACATCTTTTTAATCTTTAAAAACAGGAAGAATTTTAGTAGAGACTTCACCAAAGCCTATACGAACTTCATGGTTTTGGCAATGGGCTCTCATAGTTACCGTATCGTGATCTTCTATAAATTTACGTTCAACTCCGTTTTTTAGTTTTAATGGTTTAGACCCGCGCCAACTTAATTCCAGCATAGACCCATAAGAATCTGGTGTTGGGCCTGAAATGGTGCCACTTGCCAACATGTCGCCACTATTAATGTTACAGCCGTTCACAGTATGGTGAGCTAACTGTTGACTCATGTTCCAATACATATATTTAAAATTTGACTTGGAAACAATGGTCTCTTCTGGCTCTTGATCTGGCTTAATCGCAACTTCTAGATCTATATCGTAGCTTTTTTTGCCTTCGCTTTGAAGGTAAGGTAAAAGTTCTTGTTCTGGTTTTGGGCTTTCAGTTCTAAATGGTTCTAAAGCATCAAGCGTTACTATCCATGGTGAGACTGAAGAACCAAAGCTTTTGCCTAAGAATGGTCCTAGTGGCACATATTCCCATTTTTGAATGTCACGAGCACTCCAGTCATTAAAGATTACCATACCAAATATATACTCTTCAGCTTCTTCTATTTTAATTGGTTCTCCAAGGTGGTTGGCTGCTGTGGTTATAAACGCCATTTCTAATTCAAAATCGAGCAGTCGAGAAGGACCAAATATAGGTTTATCAGCGCCTTGAGGTAATTTTTGTCCTTGAGGACGGTGTAATGGTATGCCACTCGGAACAATAGATGAGCTTCTGCCGTGGTAACCTACTGGGATATGTAACCAGTTTGGTAATAATGCATTATCAGGATCTCTAAACATTTTGCCCACATTTGTCGCATGCTCTTTACTAGAGTAAAAGTCGGTATAATCACCAACTTGAACAGGCATTTGCATTTCTATTTCATTCAGGGTAAATAAAATTGTTTTACGATCAGCTTCATTGTTTTTTAGGCTATTATTTTTTTTGTCAAAAATTTCAGCGACACGATTTCTTACAGCACGCCAGGTTTTACGACCATCTGCAATAAAATCATTTAAGGTATCTTGTAGAAAAATATCATCAGTCAAAGGGATGCCTTCAAAATATCCTAATTGGTGTAAAGCGCCTAAGTCAATAGCGTAATCACCTATACGTGTACCAATTGTTATAATATCATCACGTGTTAAAAAGACACCAAAAGGAATATTTTGAATAGGGAAATCTGTATTTTCAGGTGTGTCTAACCAAGTTTCCCGATTAGGATTGTTAGCTTCTAAGGACATATTTCAGCTTTTATTATATTTTTATTAATGTTTCTTCAAATATATTATTTTATGTGAATTTACTGGATGCTTTTTATATTTTTGAATTTAATTAACGATTAAGAAACAGGATGAAAGATCAAGCAGTATTAGATTTAATTAAAGAAGAAGAAGAGCGCCAAAGAAATGGATTGGAGCTCATTGCAAGTGAAAATTTCGCATCACCTGATGTTTTGGCAGCAGCTGGTTCAGTTTTGACTAATAAATATGCTGAAGGTTACCCAGGTAAACGATATTATGGCGGTTGTGAAGTGGTTGATAAAGTTGAAAACCTAGCTATTGAACGCTTAAAGCAATTGTTTAAGGCTGATTATGCTAATGTGCAGCCTCATTCAGGTTCGCAAGCTAATACAGCTGTTTTTTCTATGGTTTTAAAGCCTGGTGACAAAATATTAGGGTTTGATCTCGCTCATGGCGGCCATCTTACTCACGGCTCTCCAGTTAATTTTTCAGGGAAGTTATATAAGCCTGTATTTTATGGCGTTCATAAAGACACCGGTTTAATAGATTATGACCAGGTTCGAGAGGTCGCTCATAAAGAGCAACCAAAATTAATTATAGCTGGAGCATCAGCCTATTCTAGAGAAATAGATTATAAATTATTTAGAGAAATAGCCGATGAAGTTGGCGCAATCTTGTTAGCTGATATGGCACATCCAGCAGGTCTAATTGCTAAAGGTTTATTACAAAGCCCAGTAGACCACTGTCATATTGTTACTTCAACAACTCATAAAACTATTCGTGGGCCTCGTGGTGGCATTATACTTATGGGTAAAGATTTTGAAAATCCGTTTGGGTTAAAATTAAAAAATGGTAAGCTCAAAAAAATGTCTAGCTTACTTAATAGTGGTGTTTTTCCAGGAAATCAAGGCGGACCATTAGAGCATATTATTGCTGCGAAAGCTGTGGCTTTTGGAGAGGCTCTTTCTAATGACTTCTTAGTTTATCAAAAGCAGGTGATTAAAAATGCAAAAGCAATGGCGTCAGAGTTTAATGCGAAAAATTACAATCTAATCTCCGGTGGAACCGATAACCATATGATGCTAATTGATTTGCGCAATAAAGATATTACAGGTAAAGAAGCTGAAGAGGCATTAGGCAAGGCCGGAATTACCGTTAATAAAAATATGGTACCTTTTGACACACAATCGCCATTTATTACTTCTGGTATTCGAGTGGGTACACCAGCAATTACGACAAGAGGTTTAGTTGAAGCTGATATGATTCAGGTAGTTAATTTTATAGACCAAGTCATTAGCAACTTTAACGATGATAAGGTCCTTGCTGAAGTTCAACAAAACGTACATCAAATGATGTCTGGACGTCCTTTATTTCAAGAAACAGTAACCATTTAATTTATAAAAATCATGAAAAAGTTAGTAGTAGTAATTATGCTTTGTGTAGCTGGATTTGGATTTGCACAAGATACTGAATCAGCTCATTTTAAGGATGCAGTTAAGTTAATGAAAATGTCGAACAATACTGTTGAGACAGCTTTACAGCCACTTTACATGCAAATTCCTGAAGATAAAGTTGCCGATTTTAAAAAAGAAATGCAGCCAGTATTAGATAATATGTATACTAAGCTTGCTAAAAAAGCGGTAGAGATTTATTCTCATGAAGAGGTTAAAGGGATTATTGCATTTTATGAGACAGATTTAGGGAAAACTGTTTTAGATGGGCAAGATAAGATTATGCAATCTTCTATGCAAATTGGTCAAGAAATGTCTATGGAGTTAATGCCAATTTTCCAAAAATACATGCAAAACTAACGATACTTCTATTTAATAAAAAGACGGCTTTTCAATAGGCCGTCTTTTTATTTTACTACAAATTATAAATTAACCTAAAGGATATAAATCTTGGTTGAATGAAATATTCTGTAGCACTTACCGAAACGTTTGTATTGGAGCTTTGACTTTGCCTATCAGTGTCTAGTAGGTTAGTAGCCTTAACTTCATACTCTAATTTACTATCAGTATTCCTTCGGTAACTTAGGCTAGCATTCCAAAACTCAAAGCTATTTAACGTTCCATCTTCATTGCTAAAATTATTATAAGAATAATTTGTTTTGAATGTCACTGATTTAAACATTAAAGCATCAAAACTTATAGATGGAGAGTTGGTATAGAATTTTGTTCTTTGGTCTCCTTGTTCGTTATCTTGTATGCTGTAGCGGTATGAAAGCTCCACGTTTGGAGCATTTCTGAAGTTAGTTCTAAGCTCAGCATTGTAAGTTTGTGAGTAATTTTCGTTCAAAGATCTATTTCCTTGTATAAACTGGTTAAATTTAGAGTAATTGAAATTTCCTCCTAAGCTTGCTCTAAATTTTCCAAATGTACGTTGAAAACGACCTGAAACAGAAAAATTCTCATCGGCAAAGGCTGAATTAAAAGGTGAATTTGTTCTAATCACACTTTCGAAACTAGTTAAGTTTCTAATTTGATCGATACGCTTATTGTAATTAACGTTAGCAAATACATTTGTGTAGTTAAATAAATTAAAACTGAAATAACTTAGGTTAACATTGTGCGAAAAGGCATTTTGGAGTGCTCGGTCACCAGCGTATATAGAGTTGTAACTATTTAATATCAAGCCTTCTGCTAGATTTGTAACATCGGTAAACTGAGTTTGCATTTGGTAATTAAAAATAATACGTTCACTCTTTTTTAATTGTACACGAATATTTAAATCGGGTAATATTCGGTAAAAATCATCCTTGTATTTTTCGTTAAACTGTGTGTTGTTCCAGCTATATGCATGCGCAGAAAAACCTGGAGTAAATGTAAATAAACCAGACTTTAATTTGTAATGTAAGCCAACATACAAATCGGTAAAGTTATAACTTATGTTGTTTAAATTGGATGCATTAAGGTCTAAAGGATTAGGGTTAAATAATGTGCCATTATCTAAAAATTGAAATATAGACGATTTAAATTCTTGTTGACTTAATATGCTGCCAACTGTAAGGTTTAAATGGCTTTTTTTGTTTAATAAATTCCAGTAATCAAGCTTTGCATCTAATTGGTTAGATTGCACACGTTTTTCTTGCGCTACATTATAGTTAGCTTGTAAATTATCAAGACCAAGGCCATTCGCTGTTGATGCATAGGTGTCTTTGTTGTTAATAATAGCGTTATAAAACGGGTCTTCATCTTGTAACAAGTGCTGGGCCTCAAAAGCAAAAATATTATTCTCGTCTAATGTATAATAATAATTTAAGTTCTGATTTATACTGAATGGGTCTACACTTTCTATTTGATCTATTTCGCCTAAAACACTAGAGAAAAAATCTTGTGTTTGTTCTTCTTTTGAAGTTTTTCCTACGACATCATAATCTACTTGGTTGTTTATATTCGGCTTGTATATAGCAGATATTTTTAGCATACCTAAATGACTTTCTTGTAAAGTGTTATTGCTAGTAGTTTCCTCCGGTATATTTAGACTTTCATCGGTATAAATTACCGAATTATTTTCAATAATTTGAGTTTTATTACCTGAGTAAATAGCGAAACCACTTAAGTCGAGTGTTTTAGTGGGGGAATAGCTAAAGTTAACTGCGCCAAATTGGGTTTCAATATCTGCAGCTCTATTATTTTGTAAGGATAAAAACCCAAGATCATTGTTGCCAAGATCTATGTTAGTTCCACTTTGACGACTTGGTAATTGAAAACCACCACTAAAATTAAAATAATCCCGCCTTGTGAATGCAACTTCCCCTAAATTATTAAAGTCACCAATAATGTTAATGCTGTATTTTGGACTGTAATAAAATAGCTTAGGTTGGAAAATATATAAGGCATCATCTTCGGCATAACCTCCACCAGCTTTAATGTCACCAAACCAAAAATTTTCTTTACCTTCTTTAAGTTTAATATTAATGGCATAATTATCTTGATTGTTTTGTACACCCTTAAGTTGTCCTACTTCTCCATAGTTTTTTAGTACCTGAACTTTATCAACTGCATTAGATGGGATGTTTTTGGATGCTAATTTAGAGTCTCCATCAAAAAAATCTTTACCATCAACCATTACTTTTTGAACCCTTTGACCTTCTACTTCAATCTCGCCATCATCATTAACTTCAACTCCTGGAAGCTTTTTTAATATGTCTTCAAGTTTTCGCTCAGTTCCATTTTTAAATGAATCGGCATTATAAACTAAAGTGTCTCCTCGAACTTCAACTGGCATATCGTAAACAAGTTCAACTTCATCTAACGCGTTATCTAGTTTTAACTGAATATCACGGGTGATATCTTTTTCTTTAGTTGAGATATAAAATTCGGCTGTTTTCATGCCTACATAACTCGCTTGAATATTGTAAACGGTATTAGTTTTTAGGTTAAGCTTAAATTCACCTAATTTATTTGTGATACCGTATGAATACATCACTTTAGATGTGGTATCTATAGCAATAACATTTGCCATTTCCAAGGACGTGTTTAAACTGTCTTTAACTTGACCTTTAAAAGTAATTTGAGCCACAGTGTTTGTGACTACTAAGTAGAGCGCAAATTTTAAAATTAGTTTCATTCTGGTTGTTTTTACAAAAGATATAATTAAAAATTAGCGTCTACCGCCGCGGCCACGATACATTTCTCTCATTTCTTCCATTTTTTTCTGTATAATTTTTGTGTATTGAGTTTGTGTTACTACCTCACCTTTTGTAGGTTGCTTAATATCGATTTCTTCAGAAGGGTTAATCACAATTTTTGTACAAAGTATAGAGGTTCGGTCTGCATTAATTTCTAATATTAAGCCTGGTAACCCCCAATAGCTTGAAGGACCATGGCTAACAGGGATTTGAGGGGTGTACCAAGCTACAACTTCAATGGTCTTTGGGACTTCAACTTGGTCCATGGGATTTTCTGAAGTAACCTTGCTTAAAGTATCGTTTTTAGCTGTTTTGTTGTCATTACTATCTTTTTTACGACGCATGCTCCGCCAATCAAATTTATCTACACTTTTCGTTGCTATTGCTTTAAATACAGTATATTGACCTATTTTCTTAGTTTCACCTGTCATTTTCCACTGCAACTGTTCAAGACTATCGGTAATTAAAAATTTCTTACCAAAGAACTCTTGATCTTGAACTATTTGTTGTTGACTTAAATTTTTATATTGAGGTCCAGCAGTGAAACTTCCCATCATAGAAAACCCTCTGCTGCCTGGAGCTTCAAGTTGTTCGTCTTCTTTGTAAAAAGATTCTGATTTTGTGAAATTTAGGACATAGGTTTTTTCAAACATACTCTTCATGCGCTCCATTATCATCTTTTTTTGCTGTTCACTCATTTGATTATTCCCCCAGTTATCTAAATCTACAGTAGTTTTTGATTTGTAAATAGCTTTCCCTTTGAAGCTTTGAGAAAAACCTGGTATTGTTATTAAAACGATTAATATTGTTACTAAATGTTTCATGATTTTTTATTTGTAAGACGGTTATAATTTTAAATAGTTACAGTTTCTAATATAATTGTTTGATT
Organism: Psychroflexus sp.; assembly: GCA_965656295.1. GTDB lineage: Bacteria > Bacteroidota > Bacteroidia > Flavobacteriales > Flavobacteriaceae > Psychroflexus. The sequence continues at coordinate 1,802 of CBFHKB010000029.1, read as the reverse complement.
TGTTTTAAATCGAATGTTTGCTTAGACGATTCAAATTTAATAGTTAGTAATCCTGAATTTGAGACTGAAGTTATTACCCCGGCAGCTTTAGACCTGTCAGGAAACTCAAAACTTTGAACCTTCTGATAACCCAATAACTTAGAGTAGTAGTTAGTTTTAAGTGTTTCAATGTCAAGTTGAAGCAACTGTTCTCTAATTAACTCGATCTTTTTAGTTAACCGGTCACAGACTTCATCTATTGAGTAATTTAATCCAGTGATAAGTTTTAAAGACGACGCTTTTGGAAGATTTTCAAATTCAGTTTGGTTAATATTTATTCCAATTCCAATAATAGTAGAATTGATATAAACTTCTTTAAAACTAGTTTCGATAAGTATTCCGCATATCTTTTTTCGTCCTGACAAGATGTCGTTTGGCCATTTAATTGATAATTTTGGAATTTCAAGATCATTTAAGGTTTCTAAAACAGCAATAGAACTTAGCATACTAATAGCAAATACATAATTTGGTTTCACCTTTAAATTAGGGATTAAGTAACTTATCATCAAGTTTTTATAATCTGCGCTATTCCATTTTGTTCCCATCTGTCCACGGCCATGCGTTTGTTTATGAGCACGAACTCCAATCATATTGTTTACAGCAGAATCTAAGTTATATTGCCTCAGAAAAGCGTTGGTAGATCTGGTGGCATCAATTTTGATAATTTTCATTTGACTAAAACTGAGAATAATCTTTTGTTAACAGACTATAATTGATGTTTAAAAACATTATTTTTGCTAACAAATTTAATAAATAAACATTCCATTGAATAAAATCAACATTGATTTATTAATCACGACTATAATCCAAGGCATAGAAGATGTAAAGGGCGATGATGTTAAGTTAATAGACTTAAGAGAAATAGAAAACACGGTTTGCGATTTTTTTATTGTTTGCTCAGGTAATTCAAATACACAAGTTGATGCTATTGAAGCCTCCGTTAGAAAACATGTTAGCAAATCACTAAAAGACAAGCCTTGGCATGTCGAAGGTCAAGAAAATTCACAATGGGTTCTTATGGACTACGTTAATGTAGTTGTGCATATCTTTCAACGTCAAACAAGACAATTTTATGATATTGAAGGCCTTTGGGGTGATGCAAAAATCACTGAAATAGAATCTAATTATTAAAAGAAGTTATTACTTAATTTATGGCAAAACAAACTAACAATAAATCAACTCAGCCAAAAAAACCGAAAAAACCTAAATTCAATTCATATTGGATTTATATAGGTATTATTTTAATTTTCTTAGGCGTTCAGTTTTTTGGTAATTCTGGATTCTCGGATATATCAAAAACTAGTCCTGCTGAATTTGAGGATTACCTAGAGGCTGGAGATGTCGATCGTTTGGTAATTATCAAAAATGCAGGTCTAGCTGAAGTATATTTAACAGCAGAAGCTAAATCCAAAGACATTCATAAGAAAGCTGTAGGGCAAAGTGTATTGCCAGGGCAAGATTCTCCGAATTATACATTTGAATTTGGAGATTTGTCTAATTTCGAAGAAAATGTTAAACAAACCATTGAAGATAATAATCTCTCCACACGCTTTACCTTCGAAAGTCGATCAGACTTTTGGAGTAACATGCTTATTAGTTTATTACCATTCGTTTTAATCATAGGAATTTGGATTTTTATAATGCGTCGAATGAGTGGCGGAACTGGCGGTGGTGCTGGTGGCCAAATATTTAATATCGGGAAGTCTAAAGCTAAGCTTTTTGATGAGAAAAAAGACATTAAAACGTCATTTAAAGACGTTGCT
>CBFHKB010000028.1:0-19464 GCA_965656295.1 Psychroflexus sp. | reverse complement strand
TTATTAATCTATAAAATAATAGCTTATGCCAAGTGGTAAAAAAAGAAAAAGACATAAGGTAGCGACTCACAAGCGTAAAAAACGTAGTAGAGCTAATCGTCACAAGAAAAAGTAGTTTTAAAACTACTTTTTCCATTTTTTTGTTCTTTGACATCGAAATTAATCTAATTTCTACATCTTACTAATTATAAATATTGTTTAATTGTTAAGCAGTCTAACTGCTAAACAGAAATTTTAAAAGCGTGAATAAGGAATTAATAATTCGTTCAAGTTCCGACGCTGTAGATTTTGCCTTGCTTAAAGATGGTAAACTAATTGAACTGCACAAAGAGTCTAATGACAATAAATTTGCAGTTGGAGACATTTACTTAGCACGTGTTAGAAAAGCCTTATCAGGCTTAAATGCAGCTTTTGTAAATGTTGGGTATGAAAAAGATGGGTTCTTACATTACCATGATTTAGGACCACAAATTAATACACAACTCAAGTTTATCAAAAAAGCAAGCTCACCAAAGTTTAGAGATTATAATCTTAAAAACTTTACTTTTGAAGAAGATATTGATAAAAATGGTAGCATTACCGATGTTCTTAACCCCAACCAAACTGTTCTTGTTCAAGTGGTTAAAGAACCCATTTCAAGTAAAGGCCCACGTTTAAGTAGTGAACTTTCACTAGCGGGGCGTTACATTGTACTTGTACCATTTTCTAACCGTATTTCGGTCTCTCAAAAAATTGAAGATAACGAAGAAAAAAACAGACTTAAACGTCTTGTAAAAAGCATTAAGCCTAAAGGGTTTAGCGTTATTATTAGAACGGTAGCCGAAGGTAAAAAAGTAGCTGATATCGATAAAGATTTACAAAATCTTTTGAAACGATGGAATGCTATGTGCAAAAAAATTCAAAAAGGTCAATATCCTTTAAAAGTCTTAGGAGAGCTCAACAAAGCTTCATCTATGCTTCGAGATCTGTTTAACGACTCCTTTACCTCTATCTGTATAGACGATGAGGCGTTATATTCTCAAATTAAAGATTACGTTGGTGAAATCTCTCCAGAGAAGGAATCCATTGTATCCCTTTACGATGCAAAATTACCGGTCTATGAAAAATACGGGATCGAACGTCAAATTAAAACATCATTTGGAGAAACTGTAACCATGAAAAAAGGAGCATACCTTGTAATAGAACATACCGAGGCAATGCACGTTATTGATGTAAACAGTGGTAATCGAAGCAATAAGGCAAAAAATCAAGCCGATACAGCATTAGAAGTTAACCTCATTAGTGCAACAGAAATTGCAAGACAATTGAGGTTAAGAGATATGGGCGGTATTATTGTTGTCGACTTTATAGACATGAATAATGCTGAACACCGCAAGAAACTTTACGATCAACTTAGAGAAGAAATGAGTGATGATCGTGCCAAGCATAAAATATTACCTCCTAGTAAATTCGGACTCATTCAAATTACTAGACAGCGCGTAAGACCTGAACTGTCTATTAAAACAAGAGAGAAAAATCCGAATCAAAATAATGAAGTTGAAGCACCAATTGTGCTTATCAACAAAATATATGCAGATTTACAAAAGTTAATTGCAAAAGGTCATAAGAAAATAACACTAACAGCACATCCTTTTGTTTGTGCATACTTAATAAAAGGAACGCCATCTATTCGCACCAAGTGGTTTTTAGACCATAAAAAATGGATTAAAATACAACCACGTGATGCTTATCAGTATCTAGAATATCAATTTTTAGATGCCAAAGGCGATACTTTAAAACCATAATTAAAAACCTCTATTTTAAAAATAGAGGTTTTTTTTGGTCTAAACTGTTCCGTCCTATGAAGTTGTCGAGTCGATATAATTTAAGCAATCATCGCTTAATTAATAATTGCCTGCTAAATTTGTAGCCATGAAGCCCAAACCATCCTTAACTGTTCAAGAAGCCTTACTAAAGCTCATGCAGTTTTGTACCTATCAAGACCGTTGCCATCAAGAGGTTGAAAAAAAACTAGATAGCCTAGGCATGTATCAAGAAGCTAAAGCTCACATTATTGCTCAACTCATACAAGATAATTTTTTAAATGAAGAGCGCTTCGCTCAAAGCTTTGCTAGAGGAAAATTTAGAATTAAAAAATGGGGCAAACTGCGCATTGTTAGAGAATTAAAACTACGCCAAGTTTCGGCTTTTAATATTAAAACAGCACTCAAAGAAATTAACGAAGTTGAGTACCAAAAAACTTTAAATGAATTAGTAGATCGTAAATTTAAAGACGTAGGCGCAAAATTAACACAGGCTAACAAACAAAAAATATTTAGGTATGCTGCGTACCGAGGTTTTGAAAAACATATGATCTATGAGGCCATGAATAAACTCCCTAAACACTAAAAAGCCATTCAAAACTGAATGGCTTTTTTTAATTCTGGTTAAGCATTAACTTTTATTTTAAGGCTTTAGCTTTTAATTTAGCTTCTTCATTACGCTCTATTTTATGCCCTGGACGAGACCATTTTGGCTTTTCACCTAAAGGTTTATATTGAGAGTCTTCAGCCTCTTTTGTTTCAGGCTGGGCCTTTTTCTCGAACGGTTTTTGTGGTTCCAAACCTAATAACTTAAACAGCTCCATATCTTCATTAACATCTGGATTTGGCGTAGTGAGTAACTTATCCCCAGCGAAAATAGAGTTTGCACCGGCAAAAAAGCACATGGCTTGTCCTTCTTGACTCATGTCAGTTCGGCCAGCCGAAAGTCTTACCTGCGTTTCTGGCATGACTATTCGCGTAGTAGCTACCATACGTACCATTTCCCAAATAGAGACTTTTTGTTGTTCTTCTAGCGGTGTTCCTTCAACAGGTACAAGCGCATTAATAGGTACCGATTCTGGTTGTGGATTTAAAGTCGCTAAGGCTACTAACATCCCTGCGCGATCTTCTATAGATTCACCCATTCCTATAATCCCACCACTACAAACGGTCACATTTGTTTTTCTAACATTATCGATTGTTTGTAAACGGTCTTCGTAACCGCGGGTAGAAATAACTTCTTTATAATAATCTTCAGACGAATCTAAGTTGTGATTATAGGCGTATAAACCAGCTTCCGCTAAACGTTGTGCTTGATTTTCGGTAACCATACCTAGCGTACAGCATACTTCCATATCTAATTTATTAATCGTACGTACCATTTCTAGAACGTTATCAAACTCTTCGCCGTCTTTTACGTTTCGCCAAGCAGCACCCATGCATACACGAGAGCTTCCAGAAGCCTTTGCTCTTAGAGCTTGTGCTTTAACCTGTGAGACACTCATTAAATCATTACCTTCAATATCTGTGTGGTAACGAGCCGCTTGCGGGCAATAGCCGCAATCTTCTGGACAGCCGCCTGTTTTAATAGACAATAAAGTCGAGACCTGAACTTTGTTAGGGTCGTGGTGTTCACGGTGTACTGTCGCTGCTTCGTATAAAAGCGACATTATTGGTTGGTTGTATATGTTTAAAATTTCTTCTTTGGTCCAATCGTGTTTGATCATAGTCTGTAAATTAAGTTATCAAAAATAGAAAAACTGAACGTATAAATCATTATATTAATGATGCGGTTTTTAATCCATTCGTTTAATAATTAAGCTCACGGCATTACCGCCAAAGCCAACGGCATTAATCATCACTGTTTGTAGAGCTGAAGGTAATGTTGTATCCTCATAAAAAGGATTGGCATAATCATTATGCTTTAATAAATATAGAGCCGTTTCTAAACTCAACATCCCAGAGGCCCCAAAACTATGGCCAACTTGCCATTTATTTGTGGTTAAAAAGGGCAAGGTTGTAAAGGTAGATTGTATGGCTTTAAGTTCGGCTGCATCGCCTTTTTTGGTGCCTGGTGCATGCATAATTATCGCGTCAACGCTGCTTAAATTGGCATCATTCAAAGCCATACGCATCGCGTCTTGAAAACAACGAGCATCGCTAGAAATTGAAATATTATGTGTAATTACTTCGGTAGCATAACCCATCCCAGCCACTTCAGCTAATGCAGCATTTGGCGACTTGGTTAAGAGAGCACTTCCAGCTGCTTCAGCTAAAACTAAGGTGTTTTCAGTTTTGTGAAAATCTAAACTTCGGCAAGGATAGTTGTCTTCTCGTCTAGAATACAACTTAATTGCTTTCATTTGAGCAATGGTAAAATCGGTTAAAGGCGCTTCGCTTCCACCCACAATAAAAGCGTCGCTCATTCCAGAGTTTAACCAAGCTTTAGCATTTAAAAAGCCATGTAAAGCTGTGGAGCATGTAATCGAATGACTCATTTGTACCCCTTTAAGTCCTAAGTCTTGAGCCGGCCAAGTGGCTAAGTTACCTAAAGTAGTGGTTGGTGAAGTTAAGGCTGCTGCTGTTCCCGTTTCCAGAAAATGCTTATAGTAAGTTTCAAACAAGGCTGTTGCCCCTCTAGAAGACCCCATGTTTAAGCCTGTTGAGGCTCGATTAATAGCATGTCCCTGAACACACGCACGCGTACATAGAATAGCCATAAGTACAGTTTGGTCTAACTTTGCATATCTTGGGTGTTCAAGCTTTAAAGCTTCTATAGCTTCATGAGCTTTGGGTGTTATACGAGACACTTTAAACTGTTCTTGCTTAAAGTGGTAAGTAGAAAATAAAGGTTGAAGTTGCTGGTGACGGTCTTCAACATCTTCAGAATGAAACCCATAGGCAGACATACTGCTTAAACTTTGAATATATATAGGTTGTTTCACTCTGAAATTTTTAGCAAATATCTAAAAAAACAAGTGTTTATAAGGTCTCCAAGTTGTATTTTATGAGATATTAATTGGGGACAATCACAAGCTGTTAAAGCAATATTTTAATATCTTTGAAGTTTATTTTATAAGCATTAACTTCAAATACTAATTTAGTATTCAAAATATAAATTTATGGGATGTAGCAATTGTGCTAGTAAGAGTGATGGTTTGCCCAAAGGATGCAAGAACAATGGAAGTTGTGGCGTAGATTCTTGTAATAAACTAACTGTATTCGACTGGCTTTCTGATATAGAATTACCAAGCGGTGTTGAGAAATTTGACGCGGCTGAAGTAAGGTTTAAAAATGGTCGAAAAGAATTTTTTAGAAACACTGAAGATTTAAGCCTAAGTATGGGCGATGTGGTTGCCACTGAAACCTCACCAGGACATGATATTGGTATTGTCACTTTAACTGGTGAATTGGTAAAAGTGCAAATGCGTAAAAAAAACTTAGACCCATACAAAGCAGAGCTACCTAAAATATACCGCAAAGCCAACCAAAAAGATATTGATATTTGGGAACAAGCTAAAGCTAAAGAAGAAAAAGTAAAGGTAAGAGCTCGAGAAATCGCAATTAGACTTCAACTCAAAATGAAAATTAGTGATGTTGAGTTTCAAGGTGATAATTCAAAAGCTATTTTTTATTATACCGCAGAAGAGCGCGTCGATTTCAGACAACTGATTAAGGAATTTGCTTACGAATTTAAAATCAGGATTGAAATGAAGCAAATTGGTTTTAGACAAGAAGCAGCTCGATTAGGAGGTATAGGTTCCTGTGGTCGTGAGTTATGCTGCTCAACTTGGCTTACCGATTTTAGAAGTGTAAAAACAGCGGCGGCTCGCTACCAGCAACTATCCTTAAACCCGCTTAAACTTGCAGGACAATGTGGTAAATTAAAGTGCTGTCTAAACTACGAATTAGATTCTTATTTAGATGCCTTAAAAGACTTCCCTAAACAAGACCAAAAACTAGTAACCCAAAAAGGAGAAGCCGTTTGTCAAAAAATAGATATTTTTAAGGGAAAGCTCTGGTACGCTTACCGGGAGGACTATAATAATTGGATTGAATTAGATACAGAAGCTGTCAAAACAATTATAAAAGCCCAAGCTAATAACAAACCCGTTGCCAGCTTAGAAGAATTTGTTGAAGACAAGCCTGTAGTGAATATAGACTTTGAAAATGTGGTAGGGCAAGATAGTTTAACACGTTTTGACCAACCTAAGAAAAAATTTAAAGGAAAAGGGAAACGACGTAATAATAAACGCCGAAGACCATCCCAAAAAAACAAACCTAATTCTAATGCCAAGCAAAAGTCTTAATTATAGTTTATTAGGCTTGCTATTTTGTTGCCTTATAGGCTGTCAAGACAAAAATATAGTCTTAGCCGAATATAAAAGTTATACTTCTGGATGGCCTCAATCACAACCAGCTGATTTTGAGTTTCAAGCCCCAGATACTATAAACAACTATAATTTGTTTATCATGATTCGCAATACACCAGATTATAATTTCAGAAATTTATTTCTAATTTCAGAAATAAATTTCCCTAACGGAAAGGTACTTGTGGATACTTTGGAGTATGAAATGGCTTATCCCAATGGTGAACTTATGGGACAAGGCAGCAGCTTAAAAACAAACAAATTATGGCTCAAGGAAGCCGTAAAGTTTGATGAAGACGGAAACTATCACATCAAATTAAAGCAGGCCATGCGTAAGTTTGGTGATATAGAAGGCTTAGACCGTCTAAAAGGAATTACCGATGTGGGCTTGCACATCGAAAAACATAACACCAATGGTAACTAAACAAAAACCTTCATTTAAAAAATATATACTCTGGTTTTGGGGCTTATTCTTTGGCGGAATTAGTCTCGTCGTTTTACTCTTTTTATTAGCAAGTTGGGGCGTTTTAGGTGAAATGCCCACGTTTGAAGAGCTTGAAAACCCAGAAACTAATCTTGCAACCGAAGTGATTTCAACCGATGGGAAAACCTTAGGGAAGTACTTCAAAGAAAATAGAACACCCGTAAAATATAAAGACTTGCCTAAACACTTGATTCATGCGTTAGTGTCTACTGAAGATGAACGTTTTTACGAGCATTCAGGCATTGATGCGCGTGGGACATTTAGAGCGGTTGCTTATCTAGGCTCTAAGGGTGGTGCAAGTACAATTACCCAACAATTAGCTAAACAACTTTTTACTAAAATACGATCAGACAATTTAGCAGAGGCCGTTACTCAAAAAGTAAAAGAATGGGTTATAGCCGTTCGTCTAGAAGAGCAATACACCAAACAAGAAATCATAACCATGTATTTAAACAAATTTGATTTCATTTATGGTGCAGTTGGTATTCGATCGGCAGCACGCATTTATTTTGACAAAGAACCAAAAGAACTCAATTTAGAAGAGTCGGCTGTTTTAGTCGCAATGCTCAAAAACCCTGGTCTATATAATCCGCTCCGCGATCGTTTTAAGGAAAATGCCTTAAACCGACGAAATACCGTATTTAGCCAAATGTATAAAAATGGCTACCTCACCGAAAAAGAAAAGGACTCTTTACAAGACTTAAAACTGGTCACTAATTATTCACCTGAACAGCATGATGATGGTATCGCAACCTACTTACGAGCTTATGTTCAAGAATTTTTAAAAGACTGGGTAGAAGAAAACCCGAAGCCTAATGGCGAAAACTATAGTATTTATCGCGATGGTTTAAAAGTATACACAACCATCGATTACCGGATGCAAGAGTATGCCGAATCTGCTGTAAGTAGTCACATGAGGAACTTACAAAAGGAATTTAACCGTCAAAACAAAACCAACCCTACTGCTCCCTTTCGCAGTGTTTCTAAAAAAGAAATTAGCAAGATTATTAACAAAGCCATTAGAAACTCAAAACGTTACAAAGAAATGAAACGTAAAGGCTTTGATGAAGAAAAAGTTATGGCCAGCTTTGATAAAAAGCGTGAAATGCGTTTATTTTCATGGGAAGGCCAAATTGATACTACTATGACACCAAGAGACTCAATCCGTTATTACAAGTCTTTCTTAAACACTGGAATGATGTCTATGACACCACAAACCGGTGAAATTAAAGCTTGGGTAGGAGGTATTAACTATAAATATTTTAAGTACGAACATGTTAAACAGGCAAAGCGACAAGTTGGCTCTACATTTAAACCATTTGTGTATGCCACAGCCATAGACCAACTTCACTACTCGCCTTGCTTAGAATTACCAAATACTAAATACACCATTCCTGCTGGGCGCCATGGCGTAACAAAAGATTGGACTCCTAAAAATTCTGGTAACGAATACGGCGGTAACAAAACACTTAAACAAGCCCTAGCCGAATCCATAAACACCATAACCGCTAGGATGATAGATCGTACAGGCCCGGAAAACGTCATTAAATTAGTGGATAATCTTGGGGTTGATGTTACTAACATAGATCCTGTTGCAGCAATTGCATTAGGAACAGCCGACTTAAGTGTTTATGAAATGGTCTCAGCTTACTCAACGTTTGCCAACAGAGGCGTTTACGTAAAACCATTTGTAATAGAACGTATCGAAGATAAAAACGGAACCATTATTTATCAATATCAGCCCGAAAGTCGAGATGTCTTAAACGAAGAATCAGCTTACGTGACCATTAACCTTTTAGAAGGCGTCACCAAATTCGGTTCTGGCCGACGTCTTCGAACCAATTCAGAATACCTGAAAAATGCCAAACATTATAAAAGAGCTGTCACTGGTTATCCTTATGCATTTGAAAATGCCATTGCTGGTAAAACAGGAACTACACAAAATCAAAGTGACGGTTGGTTTATCGGGATGGTACCAAATTTAGCTACCGGCGTTTGGGTTGGTGGTGAAGAACGTTCTGTACGTTTTCCTAGTATAACTTATGGTCAAGGCGCCACCATGGCGTTACCAATTTGGGGTATGTACATGAAAGATGTTTACCAAGATCAAGACTTATCTATTTCTAAAGAAGACTTTGAAAAACCAGAACAGTTAAGTATTGAAATTAACTGTGATGGCGATGAAGAAAATCCAGACCAAACGGTTGAGCAACCAAAAGTAGAACTGGATTTTTAAAAAATAACGCAAATACAATACACTTCAAAAAGTTATGACTAGATGCTAAAAACTAAACTTTATCTTTTACTAGCACTTATAAGCAGCCTGTTTTTAACGTCCTGTTTAGACAATCGTGAACTCGATACAGAAGGTGTTTTCATTTCATCGTCTAACGAGTTTAACTTTTTGAGTTTTAATATTGAAGCCCAAGCTCTAAATGATGGAAATACAGGATCTATAAACAACTATTTTGATGCTGTAAATTCAGACTTTTTAACTGAATTAGACGACATAGAAATAGAGACATTAAGTTTTCAGTTTTATGCTGAGAATACAACAAATCAAGACCTTAACTTTCAAATTCATTTTTTAAATGCTTCTCAAGATACTGTTATAAGTTTTGCTAAAATCGTTACAGCTGGTAGTCCTACTAACCCTACCCAGCAGTTATTCGACTTTGAATTAACACCTGAAGAAATCACAAACTTTACAACTACTGAATCTATAGAATTTACAATCTCTCAAGAAGAGGCAAATAGCCAAAATGGCCAACTCTTCCTCCAATCGATTATTAATTTGAGATATCGCTATTCTCCATGAAGCATTTAATTTGGGTCTGTCTTTTTATAAGTCTCCCTACTCTAGTTGCCGGGCAATCACAAAGCCTATTATATAATCAAAAAAACAATCCGTTTGGCCTCATGTTAAATCCTGGCATGCGTTACCAAGAGAGCGATTTTCACGTTAGTATTCCTGCTTTAGGTCGTATTCAGATTAGCGCAAGTAACTCAGCTTTCAATCTGGATGAGCTATTTAATTCACAAGATATTAATCAAAATATAGAACAGATTATCTCTGATTTAGGAAGTCAGGATTACTTTCAATTTAATCAAACTTTAGACCTTTTAAATGTAGGCTTACACTATAAGTCCTACTATTTTACAGCGGGCTTATATCAACAAAGTATGCTGAGTCTAACTTATCCTGCAGACGTTTTAAAACTGGCATATTTTGGTAATACATCTGCTCCGCAAACTTATAGCATAGAAGATTTTGCCGCTAGCGCTAATTATCAAAACGTATTACATTTTGGGATAAACAAAGCTGTAAATAAAAATCTCTACCTAGGGATAAGGGCAAAACTTTACCTTTCTAATTTTAATTTAAGTACCCAAAATAATACCGGCCAATTTACCTCTAGACCATCTACTAATGAGCCTTTAGCACTTGATCAACGTATTAGCAATTTAGATCTTGTTGTAAATACCGCTGGGGGGAATTTAGCCGAAAACAATTTGTCCCCTCAAGATTTTATTATAGGTAAAAATTTTGGCCTTGGAGTTGATATTGGTATGTCTTACACATGGGACCAACAACACGAATTCACAGCTAGCTTATTAGATATTGGATTTATTAATTTTAGTAAAAACACAAAAAATTACTATTTAAATGGGAGTTACACCTACGATGGTATTCAACTTCTATTTCCACAATTTAATGAAGGTGAATCTGTTATAGACTATTACGAAGAGCTTGATAATAACTTTCAAGATAGTTTTAATGATCGAGAAGATAAATCTGGCTACATCTATTGGCAACCCACTAAACTTAATCTTGGTTATACCTATCAGTTTGATAAAGACTACCCACCCAACTGCAATTGTGCAAAAACCAAAAAAAATTTAGCGTATAAACAGGAGGTAGGTCTACATTTATTTATGGCTAATTATCCAGGCTACATACAACATCAACTTAACGGCTTTTACCAAACTCAACTTTATGACCCCTTAAAGCTTAAAATAACAGCAGGCCTTTCAGATTATAAGCGATTTAATGCAGGGATTGGTCTTACAGCACGTTTTAATGGCTTCTTAGTATTTATGAATGTAGATACATTAAGGCATCTTAATAACTTGTATCAGGCTAACGATGTGGCTGTTCAAGGAGGATTTAGTTTGATACTGTAAACTCAATAGATGGCGCTGATTTTTTAATTAAATCAAAACACGGACATTTTTTACACCGCTTACCCTCAGCCTTAAGGTACTTATCACAACATTTAGACTTCACTTTTCCCAAAGCTAAAGTATTGCCAGCTTGTATAACAACTAAACGTTCTTGTAAGCGTTTTTTCTGTTATTCTTCTGAAATTTCTCCTGCAGAACTCTCTACACTCAATTTTTGGATATCACGATCAAACAAGTATAAACCGCCTTTATCATCACCAATCATATTGATTTTATCTAAAATTGTTCTTGCCGTCGCTTCTTCTTCGATTTGTTCGGATACGTACCACTGTAAAAAATTATGGGTTGCATAATCTCGTTCTTGTAGTGAAATATGGACCAATTCATTGATACTTTTAGACACTTTAATCTCATGATTCAGTAAGTCTTCAAACATATGTCTAAACGAGTCAAAAGAAACATCTGGTGCGTTTAACTCACTTACTTTTGCATGGCCACCACGTTCGTTCACAAACTTAACGAGCTTGAGCATATGGTCACGTTCTTCGTTTGATTGATCGTACATAAAGTTAGAAATTCCTTCAAGACCCTTAACCTCTGCCCAAATAGCCATGGCTAGGTAAACTTGAGACGATTCGGCTTCGACGCGAATTTGTTGATTTAAAGCTGTTTCTATTGTTTTTGATAACATAACAAGAATTTTGACCTAAAGATACAAGTCTTTTGGTATACAACACAAGTATTATTGGTCAACATCCAAACTAGATTCATACTGCGTGTCTTGAGTTCGGGCATCATAGCCCAGTTCAGTAAGGTAACGCGCAAAAATAGAAGTGTAGCCGTGGGTGCATATCACCTTTTCGCAGCTGGTAAGCTGAATTGCCTTAAGCAAAGCATCCCAATCACAGTGATCGCTTAACACAAAGCCTTTATCAATAGCTCGTCGACGGCGCGCACCTCTAAAGGTCATCCATCCACTAGCTGAAGCTGTGACGTAAGGCACCATTTTTCGAATCCATGTACTGCCATGAGTACTTGGTGGTGCTAACACCATTTGGCCTCGTAAATCTTCTTTTTTAGTGTCTCTTGTAATACGAGTTGTTACTGGAAAATCACGTAATTCACGAACCACTTCGGTCATGTTTTCTATAGCGCCATGGGTGTAAATTTGACCAATATCCGGGTTGAGATGCTTCAACAATCGCTGTGCTTTCCCTAACGAATAGCCAAATAAAATAGAGGTTTTGCCTTCAGCTTGATTTTGCTGCCACCACTTATTAATTTCAGAAAATACTTCCTTTTGTGGTTTCCATTTAAAAGCAGGAAGACCAAATGTACATTCGGTAATAAAGGTATGGCATTTCACTGGTTCAAAAGGAACCGAAACACCATCATCTTCTAATTTATAATCGCCGGTAAACACCCAAACTTCGCCTTTATGTTCAACACGAACTTGAGCACTGCCTAAAATATGCCCAGCAGGATACAGGGTAAATTTTACATTGTTTATGCTAAAGCTCTCGCCATAAGCTTTACCTGTAACCGAAATATTGCCTAAACGATGTTTAATAATAGGGATGTTATCGTGATGAGTGATATAAGCTTTATGGCCATAACGAGAATGATCGGCATGGCCATGGGTAATAATGGCCTTTTGAACCGGTTTCCAAGGATCAAGATAAACCTGGGCAGCTTCGCAGTATATGCCGTTTTGATTAAAAGCCAGTAATGGTGAACTCATAAATTAAACTTACAGTTTATGCATAAGTTTAGGCTGAAGTAATCTTAGCTTTAAAATGAATTTAACAGCGCTTAAAGTTGAACCTCGGCTGAAATACGTTGGGCTAAGGTTTTAAATTCGGCTTCGGTTAAGTTTACTTTTTTCTCAAACCGAATATCATCCATATGATTAAGTGGAATTAAATGCACATGGACATGTGGTACTTCTAAACCAACAACCGACATACCGATGCGTTTACAAGAGACAGCTTTACGCAGGGCTTCAGCTATTTTTTTAGTAAATGTGAGAAGCTCTACATAAGTTTCATGGTCTAAATCGAATAATTTATCAACTTCTTTTTTAGGAATACACAACGTGTGACCTTCAGCATTAGGGTTAACATCTAAAAAGGCTAAAAAATCATCTGTTTCAGCAATTTTGTGTGCAGAAATCTCGCCCTTAATTATTTGCGTAAAAATACTTGCCATAGTGCCTTATTTATTGGTGTTTTGTTCTAATTCAGCTTGAAATTCTTCCATTACTGGTTTTACCGTACTTTCAGGGATATCTTCAATACGAATGTACATTAAACCATCAACGGAGTTATTAAACATAGGATCTACATTAAACGCAACAACTTTAGCATTTTGCTTAATGTATTTTTTTATGAGCACTGGTAGTCTTAGGTTGTCAGGCTCTATTTCATCAATAATTTTATCGAACTTGTTAAGATTCGCCTGTGTCGCGTCAAACACAAAGTCTTTATCGGCATCTTTTAGCTTAACTTTAAACTCCTTTTTAGGGCGTACAAATTGTGCCATGTAAGGGTCGTAATAGTTAGATTTCATAAATTCAATCATCATCGACTTTGAAAAATTTGAAAACTTATTGCTAATACTCACCCCACCAATTAAATATTTATGCTCAGGAAAACGAAGTGTACAATGTACAATCCCTCGCCAAAGTAAAAACAAAGGCATTGGTTTTTGTTGATAGTCTTTAGTAATGTAAGCGCGACCCATTTCTATAGATTGGCTCATGAGTTTGTACAGCTCAGGTTCAAAGCGAAAGAGTTCGTTAAGATAAAAGCCATTGATTCCATGAGCTTCAAATATTTTTGAGCCTAAGCCCATCCGATAGGCGCCTGCAATTCGGTTTGATTTATTATCCCATAAAAACATGTGATGATAATACATATCATAATGATCTAAATCTAACGACTTATTAGTGCCTTCACCAACCGATCTAAAGGTAATTTCACGTTGGCGACCTATTTCTCTTAAAATGTTAGGTATTTGTTCGGCTTCGGCTAAAAACACCTCGTAGTTGTTACTTTGTAGAAGGCGTTTACTGCCTTCTCTACACTGTTCGATTTCAAGCTGAATAGAGCCAATTTCAACTTCGTCTATTATATTTTTAGGTGTACGCGGAAACTTGATTTGTTTTGGAAAATGTTCAATCAATTTTTTCTTATCGTAAGCATTGGCTAGCATGTAGGTCTTACGTCTTACAAAATCTGTAAACTCCTCTAAGTCTTTACATTCGTTTTGATCTTTGAGACTAATGGCATTACCTATTCTTACTTTAATAGCGCGTTTTTGAGTTCGCGATAACATCTCAGATGGTAATTTAGCTGTTCTCAAGTTATCGCTCAATTTAGCTAAACGATAAAAAAATGGACTGTTTTTAGCATGAAAATAAATAGGAATAATAGGGACTTGACATTTTTGAACCAACCGCATGGCTTCTGGTAACCAAGGTTTATCTACAATCAGGCCATCTTCACGTATGGTAGACACTTCACCAGCCGGGAAAATTCCAAAAGGATGACCATTATTAACTTGCTTTAAAGCTTGACGGATACCCGCAACACTTGATTTAATATCCTTTCGTGTTTCAAAAGGATTAACCGGCATCACATACGGTTCTAAGGGTTTTAATTTTTGCAGTAAAAAATTAGCAACTACTTTATAATCTGGGCGTGCTTCTAATAGCAGTTTAAGTAAAATAAGGCCATCTATACCACCTAGCGGATGGTTAGAAACGGTTACAAAAGGACCTTCTTTTGGGAGTCGCTTTAAGTCTTTTTCTGGAATTTCAAATGCTGCATCTAACTCAATAAGTACAGCATCTATAAATTCTACAGCATCTAAATGCGCGTACTTGTCGTAAATAGAATTAAGCGTATTAAGTTTTGTAAGGTTTAAAACCAAGGTTCCCATTAAATTGCCTAACACACCTAAACGGTCAAAGTTAAGCGCTTTAGATACTTCTTTTGATGTTACTATGGCCATAAACTGCTAATTGCAATTTGTAAATATACTAAACTTTAGTTTTAGTTCTATTAATATGATGTGATCACACCTTTTTAAACTTCGACTAAAATCAGCGCTCGAATAAATGTTATTAACTGATATAAATCATATAAAATCCATACAATTAGTAAGATATTTATAATAGAATTTAAAAACAGACAACTATGAAACAACGTGAAGCAATATCGAAAATTATGACCGACAATTTGGTCAAATTAAATGTAAACGACACCTTAACTAAAGCCGAGTCTTTATTTAAAAAGAATAACATTAGACACATTCCTGTGGTTAAAAATGATGCCGTTGTTGGTATACTAAGTTACACCGACTTAATGCGTATTTCGTTTGCTGATGCAACAGACGATGATGGCGAAGCTGTTGAAACTACGGTTTATGACATGTTTACCTTAGAACAAGTCATGACCAGTAATGTTGATGTGATCGCTTATGATGCCCACATTAAAGATGCAGCTGAATTATTTACGACCAAAGAATACCATGCTTTACCAGTGGTTAAAGACAATAAATTGGTAGGCATTGTAACCACCACCGATATTATTAAGCATTTGGTTGATCAATATTAAAAAAAGGCGGAGTGAACTCCGCTTTTTTCTAAAAATTTAAGGCGTGTTTTAAATCCTCTACTAAATCTGTAGCATCTTCAACACCAACGCTTAAGCGAATCATCGAATCTAAAATACCGATTTGTTCCCGCTCTTTCTTAGGAAGAGCAGCATGCGTCATGGTAGCCGGATGACCCGCTAAAGATTCTACCCCACCAAGTGATTCTGCCAATGTAAAAATCTCTAGGCGTTCTAAGCATTTTACAGCATCAGCTTTTAAATTACCGTTTAATGTAAAAGAAACCATGCCACCAAAATGACGCATTTGTTCTTTCGCAATTTCATAGTTAGGATGTGTGGCTAAACCTGGCCAATATACCTGTTCAACTTTGGCGTGATGTACTAGAAATTGGGCTATTACAGCCGCATTTTCAGAATGGCGTTCCATTCGTAAATGAAGAGTTTTAAGTCCCCTTAACACCAAAAAACTATCCATTGGTCCAGCAATGGCGCCACTCGCCTTTTGTATAAAGTAGAGTCGATTGGCTAAATCTTTATTGTTTACAACTAAGCACCCTAGTACCACATCAGAGTGGCCACCTAAATATTTAGTAGCACTATGCATCACGATATCAGCTCCAAAATCTAAAGGCTGCTGAAGATAAGGTGTCGCAAAGGTATTATCAACAACCAACAACAGTTGATGCAATTTAGAGAGTTGAGCCATAGCCTTTAAATCTATAATACTCATCATAGGATTTGTAGGCGTTTCTACCCAAATCATCTTAGTATGTTCATTAATTAAGGCTTTGACCTTTGAAGTATTATCTAGGTCTATAAAATGAAATTTGATTCCAAAACTTTTAAAAATAGAGGTGAATAAGCGGTAAGTTCCGCCATATAGATCTTTAGTTGAAATCACTTCATCGCCAGGTTTTAACAACTTCAACACCGCATCTATTGCAGCTAAACCAGAGCCAAAAGCTATTCCATGTGTTCCATTTTCTATAGAAGCTAAGGCTTGTTCTAAAGCCGATCGTGTGGGATTACCGCTTCGAGCGTAATCATACCCACGATGTTGGCCTGGGGAATCTTGTTTAAACGTAGAGGTTTGGTAAATTGGTGACATTACCGAGCCATAAGCAGGATCTATTTGGTCTTGACCACCATGAATAAATTTAGTATTTAGTTTCATTATATCATTTAAAAAGCTGAATTGACTATCCTTTTATTGAAAGCTAACCGATTTTATAGTTAAACTAAAATCTTCGGGTCTTTTATTACCTATTAAAAATGAAATTTGGGCAATAGATGAAGCCTTAAAGTTAGATTTATTCAATAAACGCCCTCGGTATTGAGGCTTAAAATCGGCCAGGTTGAAGCTTAAACGTTGCCATTCACCATTTGTATCAAAATTTTGATAATAGTTATAGTAATCACTTCGAGAAGACTTCAACCTAAGTTGATAGGTCTTTGGTGCCGCTTTCACTTCAATAATAACGCGTTCCAAGTCTTGGATTGAAATTTGTTCAGGCATAAATTGAAGCATGCAAAACCCGCCATTATTTTCTAATCTTACTGTTCCGCTAAATTCAACGCCATGTTCTGTAAATTTAACATCGCTAGTCGAAAGTCCTCCCATTACCGCATCGTTTACTATTTGCCAATAAGAAGTATCCTGTAAATCTTGGGAGGCTAAATTATAGTCTTGTCCATTCATTGTCCAACAAATTAAACTTATTAATACTAAACGCATATACTTTGATTTTCTTAAATTTAAGCTACAGCTAAGTATAAAGCCTATGAATTCTCATAAATTAACACAATCTTACTTTTTGAACAGCGATGTTGTGAGTTTAGCCAAACAGCTATTAGGTTGTTACATTCACACACAAATAAATGGAAACTATTGTTCTGGAATTATCACAGAAACTGAAGCCTATGCAGGTAAAAACGATAAAGCTTGTCATGCTCATTTAGGCCGATTTACAGAGCGAACAAAAGTCATGTACGAAAATGGCGGTATCGCTTATGTTTATCTTTGTTATGGGATTCATCACTTATTTAATATTGTTACCAATACAGCGGGGAATGCCGATGCGATTTTAATTAGAGCCATTGAACCCATCACAGGTATTACATATATGCAAGAACGTCGAAGTAAAACCAAAGTAGATTCAAAACTTACATCTGGACCAGGTAATGTGAGTCAAGCTTTAGGGATTACAAAAAAACATAACGGCTTGGCGGTAACCAATCATCAAATTTGGTTAAGTCGTGGCACTCCAATGACCGAAAAAGATATAGTAAAAACAACACGTATTGGGATTGATTATGCCGAAGAAGACGCCTTACTGCCTTGGCGGTTTTATCTTAAAGAAAATAAGTTTGTATCTAAGAAAAGTCACCCTTAATTTATTAATATTACGCTATAAAACTAACTACTATTGAATCTAAACGCATGCCTTTAAAAAAACTAGCTTTATCCATTTCTTTTTTAATTACTCAGCTTTGCTTGTGCCAGCAATCAGCTTCAAGCTATACGAAATCGATCACTATTGAGCGAACCTATTATACAAGTTTTGAAAGGCACCATCAAACCAACAGAACTCATTTTTATGATCCTAATGATTATGGAGAACTTGTTCAACGAAGTAGAACTTATTTTTACGATCCTTCAGATTTAGAACAGCATCTAATTATTGTAGGACAAAATAAGGACAGCATTCATGCATTGCATGTAAATCATCGTAAATACGGATTTCTTCATTTACTAAAAACAGATTTTCTTCAACTCGAAACGGTTACTTCTAATCTTCAAAAAGGCTATATTTATCGTATTCAAGGAAATAAGAAGAAAAAAAGGTATTATTTAAAACACTACAAAATTATACGATTTAAAGATACGATTATTAATAATGAAGCTCATCATTATTTCGGAGTCGTACCTAAAAAGAAGAAGAAATTTAAGTACAAACCTAGAAGTTATTATATTGTTAAAAAAGATAGTAGCACTTTGCCGCTTGTACCCTATAATCATGCGCGCATTTTGCTTAATGAGTTAGACCATGATATTAAGGGTTTTATGAGAATAGGATTCAGAATTGTTGGTAAAGATACTTCTGAAATTAGTCGTGGGTATAATGAGAATTCTATCTATAAAAAATTAAAAGTAATCGATAAGTAACTGGTCCTTTAACGCTAAACTAATCTTAAATCAAGAAATTTAGTCGCTAATTATTTCAAACTGCTATACTTTTAAATCATGAGCGATTTTAAGCTTTTTGAAAATTGGTTTGCACAACAATCCTGGAAGCCATTTCAATTTCAAACCGACACTTGGCAAGCTTTTGCTGAAGGTAAACACGGTTTATTAAATGCCCCAACAGGCAGTGGTAAAACTTATGCACTTTGGGTACCTATTATTCAAGAAATTATTCAAAACTCAAATTCACCTAAAGGCTTACAGGCTGTTTGGATTACACCCTTACGCGCCTTATCACAAGAAATACGGCAATCGGCCGAACGTTTAATTTCTGATTTAGACTTAAACCTTAGTGTTGGTATACGAACAGGTGATACCAGCCAGAAAGAACGGCAACGTCAAAAACGACAAATGCCTCATCTTTTAATCACAACGCCCGAAAGTCTTCAATTACTGTTAGCTTCTAAAAATTACCCTAAAACCTTTAAAAACTGTCGTGCTGTAGTCGTTGATGAATGGCATGAACTTTTAGGCACCAAGCGTGGCGTCCAAATGGAATTGGCATTATCGCGACTTAAAGCTGTACAACAACAAGTGCTTAAAATATGGGGTATTTCGGCCACTATTGGTAACTTAGAACAAGCGCGTGACGTGCTATTAGGTTTAAATGCTTCAACCCAAGCCTCATCTGTTTTAATAAAAGCACAACTCCACAAAACAATTGAAGTTAAAAGCTTAATTCCAAAGGAAATGGAACGCTTCCCATGGCGTGGGCACATCGGGCTTCATTTAATAGATGATGTGGTTAAGATTATCAAAC
>CBFHKB010000027.1:0-19826 GCA_965656295.1 Psychroflexus sp. | reverse complement strand
GAAAACTGAAATACAGATCGCAAAATACCAGTATAGCGAACAGTTGAGCCTGGTAAAACTCCATGACCAGCAAATGCAAAAACTAGACGATATTTTAGAACTGTCTTATGTGGCTTTGGCTAATGCTGAACTAGAAATTGAAGAATTGTTAAGACTACAGGAAGAGCATCTAATGCATCATAAAATGAAAATTAGAACCTTAGCCGATCTTCAAAAAATCAATGAAAACCTGAAATACCTCACTTTAAATTAAATCCATGAAAACACAATATAAATACTACTTAGGCCTTTTGATTCTATTCATCTTAGGTGTTGTAATAGGCGCTCTATTCTCGTCAAGCGATAACGGGACTGAAATTAGTCATGAACATCCACAGGAAGTAGTTCAAGGACAGGTGTGGACTTGTTCTATGCATCCCCAGATTAGAAATGAAGAACCAGGCGATTGCCCAATTTGTGGGATGGATCTCATTCCTGCCAGTCAAATGGACAAAACCCTAGATCCAGATGCCATCAAAATGAGCAAAACAGCCAGGAAACTGGCTCAGGTGGAAACTGTAATTGTGGGAAGTCAAAATAGCGGGTCAAGCTTGAACTTATCCGGTCGCCTAGAGATGAATCAGGATAATATCTCTTCAATTTCAGCTAATTTTAAAGCCAGGGTTGAAAAACTACATGTTAATGAAGAGGGTGAGCAGGTCACTAAGGGGCAGGTGATTGCTGAATTGTATGCACCAGAAATTCAAGTTCTGAAAGAAGAACTGGAATTGGCTACTCGACAGGAAAATGAAATGCTTCTGAAAAGCATCACTAGAAAAATTCAAAATTATGAATTATCAGTCAGTGATGTTCAGTCCTTGGAAGATGGAAAACTAAAGCTGAGAGCATCAACATCGGGTGTGATATCAACTATAGATGTGAAGCAAGGCGATAATCTAAAAGCAGGTCAAAATTTAATTAGTATAGCCGATCTTTCATCACTTTGGGCCATTCTTGATGTATATGAAAGCGATTTAAATCGAATTAAAAAAGGAGATGAACTCACCATTAGAATTCCTAATGAAGACAATGTGACGGGGGAAGTCGTTTTTGTTTCTCCTGTTTTGAACTCTAATTCCAGGACAGCTAAAGCTAGAGTAATCATTGCTAATACGAATAGAAATCTAAAACCAGGTATTTTTATCACTGCTGAGTTAGTTAATCCTGAATCTAAATCATCTTCTAATTCAGCCTTAATGGTTCCCAAGTCAGCTGTACTTTGGACGGGTAAACGCTTGGTAGTGTACCAGCAATTAGAAAATGAAAACGGGGTTTATTTTAAAATGATAGAAGTGGAAACAGGTTCTTTATCTTCGGATGAAGTGGAAATCCTTTCAGGCCTCAAGGCTGGAGATGAAATCGTTTCTCAGGGAGCTTTCAGTGTAGATTCTGAAGCGCAATTGGCTGGTAAACCTAGCATGATGAACCCCAGGCCTCAAGCTGAAATTGCTCAGGTCTCCGAAAATGAGCTGTTAGAACAAAACGGAATAGTTAAGCAGCTGATCAATCAATACGCGAATTTAAAAGACGCTTTGGTGAAAAGTGATTTTGAAGCCTCAACGTCTGCTTATGACCGAGTGAATGCCCTTCTGCTTCAGTTGAATAATACTGACTTTAAAGCTTCAAATCAGATTAACAATATTGAAGAATTACGAAAGGAGTTTATCCTACTTTCAGAAGCAGTGATTACGATTGTTAAAGCGTCTAATCCAACTAATACTAAATTATATGTCCAGCGTTGTCCGATGGCTGATAGAGGCGAAGGTGCGCGCTGGTTGAGTTTTTCAGATCAAATCAGGAATCCCTATTATGGTGACGCCATGTTGACTTGCGGTTCTGTAAAACAGATAATTGCGGCTCAATAAACTTATTTTGACAAGGCAGGGAGAAGAGGGTTAGGCTATTATTTACGTCCAAAATCGGCTGGTATTTCGCCCCACTTTTTTGTATTCCATTTGTGAATAGGGGTAGAATATGTATTGGTTGATAACCAATTTTCAGCGCGTTTAATGAGTTCGAATAACTTTTTATTTTTTGGTTTTGGGCGTAATTTGGTTTTGCATTTTTTTTGACGCACCCAGCTCATCGCAATTTTAGAATCGGTGTAAATAATAGCATCACTTTGTTTGTTTTTTAAAAAAGCTAAGCCGTGAACCAAAGCGAGAAATTCACCAATATTGTTGGTGCCTTCCGCAAATGGGCCAATGTGAAATAGTTCGGCTTTAGTTTTAGTGATCACACCGCGATACTCCATCTTGCCAGGATTTCCACTTGAGGCGGCATCAACTGAAATGCTATTAAAGTTAATTTCAGATAAGGCTTCATCCGGCAGCTTATTTTTAGTTTTCTGGTAATTAAAAAAACCTTGTTCAAGCGCTTTATTAGCTTCGCCTTTGGTTTTAAACGACTTGTATTTGGCGTTTGGGTAGTTGCTAATCATACGTTTACATGTCTCCCAAGAATTATAAACCCCAGGTTCCCAGCCATCCCAAACCACATAAAACTTCGAGTTTCCCATTAAATTAACAGCTTATGAACAACCTTTGGAAAATGTTCGTATTCAAGACTGTGAATTTTTTCAGCTAGTTGGTTGTGGTCATCAGTTGGGTCTATTTCAACCTCAAATTGTGCAATTATTTCACCTTCATCATAAACTTCATTAACATAATGAATGGTAATACCGCTTGTATTTGCATTGTCATTAATAACAGCTTTGTGAACTTTGCTGCCGTACATGCCTTTTCCTCCGTACTGAGGTAGTAACGAAGGATGGATATTCACTATTTTTTGAGGATATGTTTTAATAAATGATTCAGGAATTTTCCATAAAAATCCGGCTAAAACAATAAGATCAGGATTAATCTGTTGAATGTATTCTAATAATTCACCTGAATTTAGGGCGTCGCGATCAAAATGAATAGCCGTAACGCCTAAATCGTTTGCTTTTTTAAGTACAGGAGCATTCGAGTTATTAGAGAAAATATGTGAAACTTCAATATGGTCGATTTTGTTGAAATAGTGATACATATTGATAGCGTTTGATCCATTTCCTGAGGCAAAAACTATAATTTTTTTAGTCATTTTGTCGATTTTCATTTCGTTTTGTGTCTAAATTAAATAGCCCTAATAGCAACAAATATCTACTTTTTCAAACTAATCATTCTAATTTTATTCACATTTTTTTAATTAAAACTTGTTTTAAACTAAAGTTTTTTATTTTTGCCTTCTGAACAAACTAAAAACATAAAAATCATGTCAGACATTGCATCAAGAGTAAAAGCAATTATCGTTGACAAGCTAGGCGTTGACGAAAATGAAGTTGTTAACGAAGCTAGCTTTACAAACGACTTAGGTGCGGATTCTTTAGATACCGTTGAATTAATAATGGAGTTCGAAAAAGAATTTGATATTCAAATACCAGACGATCAGGCTGAAAATATCTCAACAGTAGGTCAAGCTGTTGCTTACATAGAAGAAGCAAAATAAAGCTTTAATTTCATGGAACTTAAGCGAGTAGTTGTTACGGGACTTGGTGCGCTCACACCAATTGGTAATTCCATTCCAGAATATTGGGATGGTCTTATTAGTGGGAGGAGTGGTGCAGCGCCTATAACTTATTTTGATACCGAGCGTTTCAAAACAAAGTTCGCTTGTGAAATTAAAAATTTTGATACTAAAGATTATTTCGATAGAAAAGAGCTAAGACGTTTAGATAAATTCACTCAATATGCCATGGTTTCATCTGATGAAGCTATTGCAGATTCAGGAATAGACCTTAACAATGTTGATAAGTATAGAGTTGGAGTTATCTGGGGTGCTGGAATTGGTGGTTTAGAAACCTTTCAAAATGAGGTTATTAATTTCGCTAATGGTGATGGCACACCTCGATTTAATCCTTTTTTTATCCCTAAGATGATAGCTGATATTGCCCCTGGTAATATCTCAATAAAGCACGGATTTATGGGGCCTAACTATACTACTGTCTCAGCTTGTGCATCTTCTGCGAATGCCATTTTTGATGCTTTAAATACCATTAGACTTGGATATAGTGACGTTATCGTTACTGGTGGAAGCGAAGCTGCTGTTACCCAAGCTGGTATGGGCGGTTTTAATGCTATGCATGCATTATCAACTAGAAATGATAGTCCAGAAACGGCCTCTCGACCTTTCGATGCAAGCCGTGATGGTTTCGTCTTAGGTGAAGGTTCTGGTGCTTTAATTTTAGAAGAATATGAACATGCTAAGGCTAGAGGTGCTAAGATTTACGCTGAAGTTGTTGGTGGTGGATTGTCTTCAGACGCTCATCACATGACTGCTCCGCATCCAGAAGGTAAAGGTGTTGTAGCTGTAATGAAAAATTGCTTAAACAATGCTGGCTTAAAACCAGAAGATGTCGATGCTATCAATACTCATGGAACTTCAACTCCATTAGGAGATGTAGCCGAACTTAAAGCTATCAAAGAGGTGTTTGGAGAACATGCTAAAACTATTAACATCAACTCAACTAAATCTATGACGGGTCATTTACTGGGTGCAGCAGGTGCTATAGAAGCTATTTCTTCAATCCTTGCGATGCAAAATGGTATTGTTCCTCCTACGATTAACCATACTGAAGCTGATGAAAATATTGATAGTAGCTTAAACCTAACCTTAAACAAACCTCAAAAACGAGATGTCAAAGTCGCTTTGAGTAATACGTTTGGTTTTGGTGGACACAACGCTTGTGTTGCTTTTAAGACACTCGAATAATTAATTCATAGTATGAATTTTTTACAGCATATATTATCGAAGTCCCGTTCAGAAAAGAACGGGATTTTTTTTGCAGAACTTGAATCTATAATTGGATTTAAACCACGTCATACTAGATTTTACATTAGAGCATTTACCCATCGCTCCATGCAAGAAAAAGATGAGTTTGGTAAACCAATTAATTATGAACGTCTTGAATTCTTGGGCGACTCTGTATTAGGAACTGTTATTTCAAGTTTTTTGTTTGCGAATTCCCCAGAAGGCAATGAAGGTTATTTAACCGTCATGCGCTCTAAAATTGTTAGCCGTCGGCATCTCAATCAAATAGGTGAAGACCTAGGACTCGTTAACTTACTTATTACCAAGACGCCTGAACAGCAGTTAGGAAAAAATATAGCAGGGAATTTGTTTGAAGCTTTAATTGGGGCTATTTACTTGGATCGTGGCTTTAATTTTGCCGAAAAATTTATTCAAAGCCATTTAATTTCTGTATATGTTAATTTAGATCAGCTAGAAAAAAAGGTGACTAGCTATAAAAGTTTAATTATCAAATGGTGCCAAAAGCATAAGTTTGATTTTGAATTTTGTACAAAGGCAGATGATGGTAAAGATCACGAAAAGCATTTTTCAGTGAGCTTCTATATCAATTCCGAAATTATATCAAAAGCGAGGGAAACCTCAAAAAAGCGCGCTGAAGAAAAAGCAGCCAAACGTGCTTATTATGCTTTACAAAATAAAATTGAAGATAAAAGTTTGAATGTTTAGAGCTGAAAAAGCTTCTTTATTCTTGTATATTTACCTAAAAAAATTGCTTAAACTAACTTTACCTGTTCTCGAAGAAGATTTTAAGTTAATTGGAATTCATACAAACTTAGAAGCTTATAAGTTAGCCTTCATGGTTAATAAGTATTTTTCGGTGAGCTTCAAGAGATCAACTCAGGATGTAGATAAGATCTACAACGATACTTTTGCTCACTTTCCTTTGTTTCATAATTATGATAAAAACTGGGATTGTGAAATGTATTTGGCGGCTAATAAATTTACCTCTAAAGTTCCTCATTTAAAAAGTTCTGGATCTTTATTTAACAATGCCGAAGTTGCTACTCAAACGTTTTATTTGTTTGATCAGTTGAAACATATAGATTACTTTATTAAAATTGAAGACGATTTAAATATCTTTGACAGCGAACACATACTTCAAACCATTAATACCATAAAACAGATCAAAAAAGCTTATCTTATTGATAACCATAGTATAAAAAATCCTGAATATTTAATTTTTAAATAATGAAAACTACAAAGAAAACAAAAATAGTATCCACCTTAGGCCCAGCTACAAGTCAAAAAGAGACCTTAAAAGCTATGATGCAAGAAGGGGTTAATATTTTTCGAATAAATTTTTCTCATGCTGATTATGAAGACGTAAGAGAACGTGTCACTATGATACGTGAATTAAATGCTGAATATGGCTTTAATGTTGGAATCCTTGGAGATCTGCAAGGGCCTAAGTTACGTGTTGGTAAGATGAAAGATGAAGTTGTTGTTGAAAAAGGCGACCAAATTACCTTTGCTACTGGCGACGAATTTGAAGGTACTGCCGATAGAGTTTACATGAATTATGACACCTTTCCAAACGATGTGAATGCCGGTGAATTAATTCTATTAGATGATGGTAAACTTATTTTTGAAGTAGTTAAAACCAACAAAAAAGATGAAGTACTAACACAAGTAGTTCAAGGCGGCCCGTTGCGTTCACGAAAAGGCGTTAACTTACCTAATACTAACATATCTTTACCAGCATTAACCGAAAAAGATGTTAAAGATGCCATTTTTGCCTGTGAGCTTGAAGTTGATTGGATCGCGCTTTCTTTTGTGCGATTTGCCAGTGATTTAAAGACACTTCAAAAATTAATTAAAAAACACAGTGCTCATAAAATCCCTATCATCTCTAAAATTGAAAAACCAGAAGGTGTCAAAAACATTGATAAGATTATCGCTTATTGTGATGGCCTAATGGTGGCACGTGGAGATTTAGGGGTTGAAGTACCAGCTCATGAAGTTCCCTTAATTCAAAAACAGTTAGTGCTAAAAGCAAAGCAAGCTCGAATCCCGGTAATTATCGCTACACAAATGATGGAAACCATGATCACTAGCTTAACTCCAACAAGAGCTGAAGTGAATGACGTAGCAAACTCTGTGATGGACGGTGCAGATGCCGTGATGTTAAGTGGAGAAACTTCAGTAGGTAAATACCCTGTTGAGGTGATTCAAAAAATGACTCAAATTGTTAAAAGTGTGGAAAATTCTTCTTTGATTAAAGTTCCTCATGAAGCACCTCATGTTAAGACCAAACGTTACATTACTAAATCTGTATGTTACCATGCCGCAGTTATGGCTAACGAAATTAAGGCCAGTGCAATATGTACCTTGACTAATAGTGGGTACACCGCATTCCAAATTTCAGCATGGCGACCACAGTCTCATATATTAGCATTTACATCGAACAAACGTATCTTAACACAGCTAAGTCTTCTTTGGGGTGTTAATGCACAGTACTACGATAAATTTGAAAGTACCGATCAAACTATTGAAGATATTAACACCATTGCTAAGGATAAAGAATACGTTGAAAAAGGCGACTTTACCATTAACTTAGCCTCTATGCCTATCGAAGCAAAAGGTATGGTTAACACTTTGCGTGTGTCTGAAATAGATTAATACATCTAAATTTCTATAAAAAACCTCTTGTTGAAATTATTTTGGCAAGAGGTTTTTTAATGATGTTAAGTTATTAAACCGACTTGATTTGATGCTCTTCCAATAAGGGTTCTTGACGCAATCGCCTTAAGACTTGAACAATGGCTAAAACATCTTTTTCGCAATAGCTTATAATTCTATCTATCGCTTGATCTTCATAATACACTTGTCTAACTTGGCTTCCATCAATATCATCTTTTGGCGACGGAATTCCTAAAATGGCGGTTAAAAGTTTTAAGGATGTATAATGCTTGTAATCGCCAAACTTCCATAATTCTAAGGTGTCTAAATGTGGAATTTCCCATGGCTTTTTTCCAAATAGCTGAAGTTTATCGGGTAAAGCAATCCCATGAATAAGCATTCGTCGTGCGATATAGGGAAAATCAAATTCTTTCCCATTATGTGCACATAATAAATGGTAAGGTAAATTGAAGTGGTCTTCTAAAAGTTGTTTAAACTCCATTAAAAGCGTATACTCCTCCCCATGTAAGCTTTTTAAACGCAATTGCGGTTCACTCCCATGTTGTATCAAATAACCGACTGATATACAAACAATCTTACCAAATTCAGCCCAAATACCTGCGTTGGTATAAAAGTCTTTAGCGCTTATTTCATCTTTACGTTTATAAGCAGTTTTAGCTGAAAATAAGTCTTGCAAATTTTCTGGTAAATCGTCAAAATGTTCAAATTCGGGAACAGTCTCGATATCCAAAAATAAAATATGCTCAAGCTGAAGTTTATGAATCATTGGTTTAAGATTTTAGCATTTGGTAAGCTTCATCAATATAAATATAAAAATCTGTTGGAAAGTGATTTCGTTTCACTAAAGATCTTTGGTGACCAAGTCTTACAATAACCATATTGTCTTCTGGAATACTTATCACGTATTGTCCTAAAATGCCACGCATACTAAATATTTGTTTAGCCTTATAATCACTTAACCAAAATCCATAACCATACTGTGGGCTTTCATTAAAGCGTGCTTTAGTGGCAAGCTTAACGTATGCTGTATCTAAAATTTGTTTTCCGTTCCAATACCCATTTTGCAAATACAATTGCCCAAATTTGGCAAAGTCGCGTGCATTAGACGCGATACAGCAGTAGGCTTTTTCAATACCACTTTCTACATTATCTAATTGCCAATAGGCTGTTTGACGCATCCCTAAAGGGCGCCAAAAGCTTTGACTTAAATATTCAGACAGGCTTTTGTTGGTGGCTTTACTAATAATCATTCCTAGTAGTAACGTATTACCACTTAAATATTCAAATTTTTGACCTGAAGCCTGGTTAACTTCCAAACTTTCAATAAGTTCACCAATATGATCATCGTAGTATGCGCGAGCTGTCATTGAAAATGGACTGTAATAATCTTCTTCCCAATTGAGACCGCTAGCCATAGAAGCTAAATCACCTACGCTTGTGCTTTGGGCAAATTGACCTTTAAAGTTAGGGAAAAAATCGGTGATGGGCTGTTCTAAACTTTTGATGTAACCGTCTTGTATAGCTTTAAAAAGTAAACTTGTAGTAATACTTTTTGCCATGGAAAAAGAATTTGTTTTAGAGTCTTTAGAATATTCTGGAGCATAGTTTTCATAAATAATTTCTCCATTTTTAATAATCAAAAACGCGGTAGTGCCAAGTGCATTATTAACCGAATCTAAACGTTTTGTTGGTTTAATAGAATTATAAGAGTTTGCTTGAGGCCACTCTTGAATGGTTTTAGTTTCAATACTGCGATTATCAAAATACGTATAGTCATCTATGAAGGCTGTGGTGTGTCCTGTTAAGTAAACCACACGAATCCCTTTTAAAATGTAGTTATAATCAGTAGCATACAGTATTAATATAATGCCAGCAAGACTAATTAATAGCCATTTTAAAACCTTTCTCATGTCTCATAAATTTTAATCTAATATCCTAATATAATTATTTTTTGGGTTTCATTAGCTGGCTATAATATAAAAAGCCTTTTAGCTTGTTACTAAAAGGCTTTTCTTAATCTTATTCCAACTAATTTACCAAATTCTTACACGGTCTTTAGGTGCGATATATAACTTGTCGCCTTCTTTTACATCAAAGGCATCATAAAAAGCATCTACATTTTGTAATGGCACATAAGCTCTATATTGTCCAGGCGAATGTGGATCGGTCTTAATTTTAGTTTTTAAGGCCTCGTCTCTCATTTTTGTGCGCCATACGGTTGCCCAAGATAAAAAGAAACGCTGCTCTGGCGTATAGCCTTCAATTTCACCTGGATCACCGTTTTCTTTTAAATGCATTTGTAAACCATCATAAGCACCTAAAACACCTCCTAAGTCCCCGATATTTTCACCTAAAGTAAACTTACCGTTAATGTAAACACTATCTAAAACTTCAATGCTGCTATATAGTTCAGCTAATTGGTTTCCACGCTGTGTAAATTGTTCGAGGTCTTGGTCTGTCCACCAATTATTTAAGTTACCATCAGCATCAAATCGAGCGCCAGAATCATCAAATGCATGCGAAATTTCGTGACCAATTACGGCGCCAATCCCGCCATAATTGACAGCTGCATCGGCTTTGTAATCGTAAAATGGTGGTTGTAAAATAGCCGCAGGAAATACGATTTCATTAAATAGAGGATTAAAGTAAGCATTTACTGTTTGCGGTGACATACCCCATTCTGTTTTATCTACAGGCTCTCCAATCTTAGATAAGTTATCTCTAAAGTTCCATTCTTCAACAGCTATCATATTTTCGTAATAGGTCTTATCTTTAGAAACGGCTAATTCTGAATAATCCTTAAACTCATCTGGATAACCAATTTTAACAGTGAACTTGTTAAGTTTTTCGATAGCTTGTAATTTGGTGTCTTCAGACATCCATTCCAAATTGTTAATTCTGTTTTTAAACGCTGCAATTACATTTTCGATCATAGCTTCAGCTTTTTCTTTGGCTTCTGGAGGAAATTTCTCGTCAACATATAATCGACCAACAGCTTCACCAATGGTATTATTAACTACAGAAAGAGCACGTTCATTAATTGGGCGTTGTGCTTTAGCACCGCTTAAGGTTTTGCTATAAAACTCCCAATCGGCTTTTTCGACCTCAGAAGATAAGCTTCCAGCAGCTTCATTAAATGTAGCCCACTTTGTTAAAAGTTTAAGGTCTTCTACAGGTGTAGAAACTAGCATTTGGTCGAGTGTAGCCATGTACTTAGGTTCCATTACTAAAACAGTATCTGGTGTGTTTTCTATACCTAAGTCTTTCATAAAACGCATCCAGTCAATATTTTTTGCAACCGTATTTAAATCTTTCACATGGAAACGATTATTAAAGTTTCTGAAGTCCCGACGTTGAACTTTATCCAAACGAGGTTCAGCTAACTGTGTCTCCAATTCTAAAATACGCTTAGCTTTAGCTTCGGTATCACTTTCGCCAATATATTCAAGCATCTTAGCGACATGAGCTACGTATTGTTCGCGAATCTTTTTAGAGTCGGCATCTTCCTTTAAGTAATAATCACGATCGGGTAAACCTAAGCCACCGTTACCAATATAAGCTACATTTATGTTAGAGTCACTTGGATCTGAGTAGGCTGATAGTCCAAAAAATGGTGCAGAGATTGCAATGGCATTTTGGGCTAATAAGTCTTGTAATTCTTGAACTGTTGTAACGGCATCAATTTTTTCTATGTATGGCATAACTGGCTCTACGCCTTTTGCATCACGAGTTTCTACATCTAAAATAGAATTAAACACTGCAATAGCCTTTGCTTGGTCGGTATTTGCATCGTATTTTCCTGAAGCTTCAGCCTTATTTAAAATTTCCAAAACATCAGCATCGGTTTGCTTTCTCAAGATTTGAAATCCGCCCCAAGAGGTGCGATCGTCTGGAATTTTAGCGGTTTCGTTCCATTTTCCATTCACGTAGGTATAGAAATCGTCTTGTGCTCTTACGCTTGTATCCATGTATTGCACATCAATCCCTGGCGCGTCTTTTTCAGGAGCTTCGTTTGTTTGGCAAGCTACGGTGAGGCCAACAGCCACTGCCGATAAAGCTAAGTGTTTAAATTTCATAGTGGTAATTGTTTTGTTTATTATATGTAGGTTTTTTATTAAATTGTTACAGATTAGACTTCAACTCTTACTATACGTTTAGTTTTCTATTAGTTTTACAAGAGTTTCGTCATGTTCTTTTTTCTCTTGAAAAACCTTTTTAACTTGTTCATTTGGTATTAAAATTGATAATACGTAGTGTTGTATTTTCCAACGTTGATCTTCAAACACCATCACACCGCTTCCGCGACAAAGCCCCATATGGCTTGAATTTAGAACTTCATCAAACCACGCTGTATTTTCCTTTCCAAGATAAATATGGCGTTCAATAGCTTTAAATGTCCAAGCTTTCCCTTTTTTAAAATAAGGCATAGCAAAGGCTTTAAAGTCATTTAATGGCCAAACTTCGTCGGCATCAGTCCCTACAAATACCGCATCTTCAGTCATTAAAGAGAAATAAGTTTTTGCATTTGCAATTGCAGCAGCCTCATGCCACTGGTCTAAGCTAAGATTTATCGCCTGTTTTTGAGAAAAACAGAAATTAGACACTAAGATAAGTCCAACAAGGCAATACTTACTGAGGTTCAATAAATTGAGGGGTTTGGATAAAGCGTTCATTAATTTGGATATTTAGGCTGTTAAACCCTTGTAAGAGTTTATAAATACTTTGTTTGATTGCAACGGTATCTTCAATTCTACGTGCTAATAGTTGTTGCTGAATTTTAGCCTGTGTTTCTATTAGCTTTAGCCGAGCTTTTATTTGGTCTACTTGGAAGGTGTCGGGCAATTTAGTTTGTAGTGAATCGCTAATGCGCACAATATTTTCAGCATTATTAAGTACTTCTCCAAGTGTCATGTTTTGAGTACGTTCTAGTTCAGTTCGTATAGCAAGGTAGGCTTCCCAATCTGTTGTTATAGCTTCTGCTTCTGGGCTAAGTGCTACCATTTTAATAAAATCTTGACTAATTTTTTGTTCGTAAATGGTCTTTATGTTATCGTTTTCATCAGAAGATTTTTCTTCTGTTTGGCATGAAGTACTCGAAATAGAGCAGACTAGAATTACAAAATAACTAACTAATCGTTTAGTTTTTAATAAACTTAATAAGGAAGTGCTGGTTTTAGTCGGCATAATTATGAAATAATTAAATTAAGACACTATCGCAATCTGTATATTTGCACAAAATTACAATTATGGCAAAAACGCTTATTGTTGGTGCATGCGGTCAAATAGGTTCTGAATTAACAACTACACTGCGCCAAAAGCATGGTAAAGATACAATAATTGCAAGTGATATAAGAGAAGGTACTCCAGAATTAATGGCGTCTGGCCCTTTTGAAGTTTTAGATGCGACTAACTTTACGCAACTTCAAGACGTGATTATGCACTATGATGTTGACACGGTTTATATGATGGCTGCTATGCTTAGCGGAACGGCTGAAAAGTTTCCGATGAAAGCCTGGGAGCTAAACATGAACTCATTATTTAATGTTTTAAATTTAGCAAAGGAGCAAAAAATAAAACATTTGTTTTGGCCGTCAAGTATAGCTGTTTTTGGTCCAACCACCCCAAAATATGATACACCACAGCAAACTATCATGGAGCCTAGCACAGTTTATGGGATAAGTAAACAAACAGGTGAACGTTGGTGTGAATATTACCATAAGCGCTATGGTGTAGATGTGAGAAGCATACGTTATCCAGGTTTAATTAGTTATAAAACAGCACCTGGTGGCGGTACTACCGATTATGCAATTGAAATTTTTCACAGTGCTGTAAAGGCGAAGCCTATACATCGTTTTTAACTGAAGAAACGGCCTTGCCAATGATGTACATGGATGATGCCATTAAGGCGACCATAGATTTAATGGAAGCAGATGAAGATGCTATTAGTGTACGCTCATCCTACAATCTTGGCGGAATTTCGTTTACACCTCGGGAACTAGCTGAGGAAATTAAGTCGAAATTACCAGAATTTAAGATAAATTATAAACCCGATTTCAGACAAGCTATTGCCGATTCTTGGCCTTCAAGTATAGACGACACTATTGCTCAAAAAGATTGGAATTGGAAGCATGAATACGATTTAAAAACCGTAGTTGATGTAATGCTAAACGGCGTAAAATCGAATATGTAGCTTCTTAACTAAATAAAAAAAGCACCTTTTAAAGGTGCTTTTTTTTAAATCTATACTTAGAACTAACCTTTAAAACTAGCTGCTAAGTATTCACGGTTTAAGCGCGCAATATTTTCTAAAGAAATTCCTTTAGGACATTCTATCTCACAAGCACCAGTATTTGTGCAATTCCCGAAGCCTTCTTTATCCATTTGGTCTACCATATTAAGCACACGTTCAGTTGCTTCTACTTGGCCTTGAGGTAACAAGGCGTATTGAGAAACTTTAGCTGATGTAAATAACATAGCACTTGCATTTTTACAAGCTGCTACACAGGCACCACATCCAATACACGTTGCTGCATTAAATGCCATGTCTGCATTCTCCTTTTCAATAGGTAAGCTATTTGCATCTTGCGTGTTTCCTGAAGTGTTTACAGAAATATAACCACCAGCATGTTGGATGCGGTCAAAGGCAGAACGGTCTACCATAAGGTCTTTTACCACTGGAAAC
This sequence comes from Psychroflexus sp., assembly GCA_965656295.1. Taxonomy (GTDB): domain Bacteria; phylum Bacteroidota; class Bacteroidia; order Flavobacteriales; family Flavobacteriaceae; genus Psychroflexus. Next base: position 5,617 of record CBFHKB010000027.1, on the reverse strand, counting down.
GCTTTGGCTCTAAATGGTTCTATAGTAATAGTATCGCCATCTTTGAATTTACGCATGTGAAGTTGACAAGTGGTTACGCGACGGTCTGGTCCATGAGGTTCACCATTAATTTGAAGCGAACACATCCCGCAGATACCTTCACGACAGTCATGGTCAAATTCAACAGGCTCTACGCCTTGTTCTACTAAATTGTTATTAAGGACATCTAACATCTCTAAAAACGACATGTCGCCATCAATTCCATCTAAGTCGTAAGTCTTGAATTCTCCTTTAGCGTTAGCATCTTCTTGACGCCATATATTTAATTTAAGCTTCATAATGATCTTATTTATAGCTTCTCGTTTTTAATTCAATATTTTCAAAAATCAATTGCTCTTTATGTAATTGAGCATCTTTAGGTTCGCCTTTATACTCCCAAGCCGACACATATCTATAGTTCTCATCATCACGAAGTGCTTCGCCATCTTCGGTTTGATATTCTTCTCTAAAGTGCCCGCCACAAGACTCGTTACGATCTAAGGCATCTTTAGCAAATAATTCACCTAATTCTAAGAAGTCTGCGACACGGCTTGCTTTTTCAAGTTCTGCGTTTTTAGCAGTGGCTTTGCCTGGTATTCTTACATTGCTGTAAAATTCTTCGCGAAGTGTTCTTATTTCTTCAATCGCTTCTTTTAAACCAGTTTCATTACGGGACATACCGCATTTATTCCACATAATTAAACCTAATTTTCTATGGAAATAATCTACTGGTTTTTCACCTTGAATTGAAATTAGGCGTTCTAATTTATCTTTCACCTCTTGTTCGGCTTGTTCAAATTCTTTAGAATCTGTAGAAATCTCACCTGTTCTAATATCGTCAGATAAGTAATCACCAATAGTGTAAGGCAATACAAAGTAACCATCAGCTAAGCCTTGCATAAGTGCTGAAGCACCCAAACGGTTAGCGCCATGGTCAGAGAAATTAGCTTCACCTGCTGCATAGCAACCAGGAATTGTTGTCATTAAATTATAATCGACCCAAAGACCACCCATGGTATAGTGAACTGCTGGGAAAATCATCATAGGTGTTTCATAAGGATTTTGGTCGGTAATTTTTTGATACATATCAAATAAGTTACCATATTTAGACTCGACCACTTCTTTACCTAATTTGATAATTTCATCTTGAGATGGATTTTTATGACCAGAAGAAAAGGCTTTTTCTTTTCCATAACGCTCAATAGCACTTGAAAAATCAAGGTAAACAGCCTGTCCAGTTTTATTAACGCCATACCCAGCGTCACAACGTTCTTTTGCTGCTCTTGAAGCAACATCACGTGGGACTAAGTTACCAAATGCAGGATAGCGACGTTCAAGGTAATAATCTCTATCTTCTTCTTTTAATTCGGTTGGTTTTAATTGGCCAGCTCTAATGGCTTCGGCATCCTTCTTATGTTTTGGTACCCAGATACGACCATCATTACGTAACGACTCGGACATTAGGGTTAACTTAGCTTGTAAGTCTCCAGAAACAGGAATACATGTGGGGTGAATTTGTGTAAAACAAGGATTAGCAAAATAAGCTCCTTTCTTGTGTGTACGCCAAGCAGCAGTTACATTACTTCCCATAGCATTGGTTGATAAGAAAAAGACATTTCCATAACCACCAGAAGCGATAACGACAGCGTGAGCAGAGTGACGCTCAATTTCACCTGAAACTAAGTCACGTGCAATAATACCTCGCGCTTTGCCATCAACTAAAACAACATCCATCATTTCATGACGGTTATACGCTTGTATTTTACCACGATTAATTTGGCGATTCATAGCTGAATAGGCGCCGAGTAGTAATTGCTGTCCCGTTTGGCCTTTAGCGTAAAATGTTCTTGAAACTAAAACACCACCAAATGAACGATTATCTAATAAACCACCATATTCACGAGCAAAAGGAACACCTTGAGCCACACATTGGTCAATAATATTACTTGAGACTTCAGCTAAACGGTATACGTTAGCTTCTCTAGAACGGTAATCGCCACCTTTTACTGTATCATAAAATAAACGGTAATCAGAATCACCATCACCTTGATAGTTTTTTGAAGCGTTAATTCCGCCTTGTGCCGCTATAGAGTGAGCACGTCTAGGTGAATCTTGGAAGCAAAATGTTTTTACATTATAGCCTAATTCGGCTAAAGTTGCAGCAGCACTTGCTCCTGCAAGTCCAGTACCTACAACAATAATATCTATGTTACGCTTGTTAGCAGGATTAACAAGGTTAATTTCATTTTTATGTTTGGTCCATTTATCTGCGATGGGGCCATCTGGTATTCTTGAATCTAAAACTGACATAATCCTTCTCTAATTATAAATTATTGATGTAGTGAAATATAGCAATAAATGCGAAACCTAGCGGTATTACAATTGCAAAAGCTTTTGTAAAAACTTTTAAGCCCTTTGAGTATTTATTGTTAAACCCAACGGTTTGAAATGAAGAGGCAAAACCGTGAAGTAAATGGAGCATTAAAAAGACAAACGATATAACGTAAATCCCTAACCTTATGGGCTGTCCGGCAAATTTGGCTACGGTTTCTTCATAATATCTAAAGTTTCCAGCAGCATTCAAGCCAGACATATCACCTTCTATATACTTAATTTGCATTTCGTGCACCCAGAAGTCGTAAAAGTGAAGCCCTAAAAAGGCTAATACAACAGCACCAGAAATAATCATATTTCTCGATACCCAAGGGGCGTTTGCTCCGCCGTTGTAGTTTTTGTACTTAACCACACGCGCTTTGTTGTTTTTAATTTCAAGCGCAAAACCCATTATAAAGTGAAATATAACACCAAAAATTAATACAGGTTGTAAAATGGCTTGGACTAAAAAATTTGTACCCATAAAGTGAGAAATCTCGTTAAAGGTATCTGGGCTTAAAACCGACGTAAAGTTAATGGTAAAGTGTTGAGCTAAAAAAAGGACTAGGAACAATCCCGATAAAGCCATAGCAAACTTACGTGCTATTGAAGTTTTTAATATTCCACTCATTTTTAAATTTTTGAAATTTCATTCAAAAATACACTGCATTGCCCTTACAGACAAAATTCTACGCTTTTTTCGTGTTAATTTAGAATAGTTTTAAAACAAATTCAATCGATTTCGCTGTAGGGATTAAAAAAAGCAATCAGGATTCATTTTTCATTCACAATCTTTACCTTTGAAAAAATCATCAATTTATGCGTTACAAATCTATTTCTAAGGACTTATTTATTCACAACCGCAAAAACTTTATGGCTCAAATGAAGCCTAATTCAGTTGCGGCCTTCAACTCTAACGATATTTACCCCATAGGTGCCGATAGCACCATTCCGTTTCAACAAGACCGAAACATTTACTACCTCAGTGGCGTCGATCAAGAAGATAGTATTTTGGTTTTGTTTCCTGATGCCCCAAAACCAGAACACCGCGAGATTTTATTTTTAAAAGAAACTAATCCGCACATTGCGGTTTGGGAAGGCGAAAAAATAGACGAAGCTAAGGCTTTCGAAATTGCAGGAATCAAAACGGTTTATTGGTTAAAAGATTTTCATAAAATATTTCATGAACTCATGTCTCAAAGCGAAACTATCTATATTAACACTAATGAACATTATCGCGCCGCACATGATACCGAAACCCGTGAAGATCGTTTTAATAAATGGTTAAAAGAAAACTATCCAGCGCACCAAGTTGCTAAAAGCAACCCGATTTTACAGCGTTTACGTTCAGTAAAACATCAATTAGAATTAGATGCGATGCAAACGGCTTGCAATATTACTGAAAAAGCCTTTAGACGTATCTTAAGCTATACCAAACCTGGGGATTGGGAGTTTGAACTTGAAGCTGAAATTATGCACGAGTTCTTAAAAAATCGATCTAAGGGGTTTGCTTATACGCCGATAATCGCTTCTGGTAAAAACGCAACCGTTTTACATTATATTGAAAATAAACACCAATGTAAAGATGGTGACTTAATCCTATTTGATGTCGGCGCTGAATATGCCAATTATGCCAGTGACATGTCACGAACCATTCCCGTAAATGGAAAATTTACAGATCGTCAAAAACAAATTTATAATGCCGTTAATCGCGTTAAAAAAGAAGCCACAAAACTTCTAGTACCCGGAACATTATGGGCTGAATATCATGTTGAGGTCGGTAAATTAATGACGTCAGAGTTACTTGACTTAAAACTACTTGATAAAGCCGATGTTCAAAATGAAGATCCTAAATGGCCAGCCTACAAAAAATACTTTATGCATGGCACATCACACCACATTGGTTTAGACACGCACGATTACGGCTTATTGCATGAGCCAATAAAAGCCAATCAAGTCTTCACAGTAGAACCTGGCATTTATTTGCCTGAAGAGCATATTGGCGTTAGACTTGAAGATGATGTCGTGATCCAAGAAAACGGCGAACCTTTCAATCTTATGCGCAACATTCCTATCGAAATTGAAGAAATTGAAGAATTAATGAACCAATAAATTCAACTGATTTAAAAACCACAACCTTGTTGAAGTTCTTCAACAAGGTTGTTTGTTCTATGCCAACATTCAATTTTCGTCAAACTAAGATTCATTTTACCCAAACTGAAACCGCTTCAGAAAAGCCTGTTTTAGTCTGTATTCACGGGTTTCTAGAAAATGCCACCATGTGGCAATCTATCATTCCGCAGTTCAAGGATAAGTATCGAATTATTTGTATCGATTTACCTGGTCACGGCCAAACTGAAGCTATGGGCTACATTCATACCATGCCTAATTTAGCTGAAATTATTCGCGGATTATTGAAGCATTTAAACTTGCACCATGCACATTTCGTTGGGCATTCATTAGGCGGTTATGTGCTTTTAGCTTTAGCTGAAGTTGCTCCAGAAGTCATTCAACAACAGATTATTTTGAACTCTACTAGTTTCTCCGATTCTTCCAGTCGAAAAAAAGACCGCGATCGTGCGATTAAAATGGTACAAAAATATCCAAAGGCTTTCATAAGTATGGCAGTAAAAAATTTGTTTTTACCTCAAATGCATTTACGTCATGAAGAGGCGATTAATGAAGCTGTTGAACAGGCCAAAAATTGTCCTACACAAGGTATTATCAATACGCTTAAAGGGATGCGTGATCGTGAAGACCGAACAAACACTTTAATTCATTTAAAAACTAAAACGCACATTATCGCTGGCCAAGACGACCCTATAGCAAATACAAACGCTTTAAAACAAATCGCCCAAAAGCATAATTTAAATTTTAAATTATTACCTGGTGGTCATATGAGTTATATTGAGGCTTTACCCGAATTAATTCAGCATTTAAAGTCTATGTTGTAATTTTAATTAAAATAGATACAAGATGATTCAAAACACAAGTCTTGAAATTACAAGTGAATCCGGCTTACCCATTTTATTAGATTACACTTACGACGATGAACAAGCATCACATCAGGTCGCTTTATTTTGCCATGGCTATAAAGGATTTAAAGATTGGGGAGCTTGGCATTTAATAGCAAGAGAGTTTGCTATGGCAGGATTAGTGTTTGTGAAATTTAATTTTTCCCATTACGGTGGAACACCAGAGCAACCGACAGAATTTAATAATTTAG
>CBFHKB010000026.1:0-19988 GCA_965656295.1 Psychroflexus sp. | reverse complement strand
TGAAGACAGTAAACTTAAAGACGTTATTACTAAAGTAAAAACCAAAGCTCATACCGAGCAGATTTTATAAAGTTATTTCATGTTTTAAAACTCTAGATCATTTTATGGTTTAGAGTTTTATGTTTAAAAACACGTTAGGTGTGAATCCGATGCTTTTTGTATTAAATTGAATAATATCGCTTTGAGAAGAATTTAACTCAAAATAGCGATCGATATTGTTATTACTATCTAAGATATTAATCAACGCCGCTCCAAATGTAATATTAGATTGTTTATAATTTATGACGTAGGCAGCTGTAAAGTTTAGTTGCAAGAAATTTTCAAGATTTTTGGTGTTTGGATTTAGATAATTTATAGAACCTTCAGGGTTAATTGTATTACCAGAATTGATTGGGGTATAGGGTTTACCTGTAAAAAATGTGCCTCCTAATGCTAATTGAAGTTGGTTGAATTCAATGGCGTTACCAAAATTGATCTGATGTGAGATATCATAATTATTAGGAAACCTTTGGGGATTAAAATCTGAAAAATGGTATTTATTTGATTGATAAGTGTAACTTAACCAAAAGCGATTTTCTTTTATCCGGTATTGCCATAAACTTTCAAGCCCAAAAGATTCATAATTTCCAAATAGTTGAAATGTCTCAAGTTGGTTTTGAAAACCTTGGCTTTTAGAATTAATTTGTTGTACTCGTTTAAAAAAAGGTTTAATGTTAAATTGAAAATTGCTTTTTGTAAAACTAAGGTCTAATTCGGTTTGTATATTTTGTAAAAGATCCTGGCCATTTTCATCTGCTAGTACCCAACGTTTATTTTCAAGTCCTAAAAAATCTTGCTGTAAGTTAATGCGTTGATATAAGGCTTGATACTTCTGTTCAACATTAAACATGAGTTTAACTGTTGGACTTAATTTATAATTGATATGAAGCCTAGGCTCAATGATTAACCTGCTGTAGTTGCTATATAATTTAAGCCGATTCCCTAAACGAAACTTGAATTTAGGATGACTATAAATAATTTCAGATATTAAAGCTTGTGATGATAGTACGTTTTTTGTTAATTGTTGAACATCTGGGGATATCGAGATATTATTATTACGTACACCTAAATTTCGATAGTTAAAAGCGCTCAAAAATTTCCAGTTATTGAGGTTTAAGTGGTCAGCTATATTCAAATTGTAATCTAATATTAAATTAGCTTGTTCAAGTTGTTGAACACGTTCAGTTATTCGATTTTCAGCTTCAAGATTGTAATAGGATAGGTTTGCTGAAGCTTCAAGTTGGTGTCTTTCAGACAAACTGTAATCGACCTGAAAATTGACCAGCGCATTGGATTGGGAAATTTCATTGGCCTTTGTTTCGACATCAGTTGAATTCTCTTCGTAGGTAAGTTGGTTTGTTATTATTAAGCCATCGAGGTGAAACTTAAAATTGTTTTTAACCAATTCGTAGTTAAATGTAATATCATAATACCTTAACTTTTGAATGATATCAAGCCCTATATTGTTCTGCTGCTGCAAAAGATTTAAATCAGTCGATTGAAATATTTTTTTTGAATACTCATTGTAAGTAGGCGTATCTAAAAAACCAGTTAGACTTGTTCGTCCTGCTACCATTAACTTTGAATTAAGACTAGGGTTAAATTGATAACTCACTGATGCATCTAAGAAGTTCGTTGAACTTTGAAAACTATAGCTTGAGGGTTTAGAAAAATCGTGTTTAAAATCAATAACACTTGAAACTCCTTCGTTATAATTTGCTGGTGCTGCTGTTTTATAAATTTGAATTTTGTTAGCTAATAATGGGTTAATTGAAGAAATCATCCCAAAAAAGTGACTGGTTTGGTATAACCTCACGCCTTGCCAATAAAAAGCATTTTGATCATGTGTACCTCCGCGAACATTGATGTTGTTTAAGTTTTGTTTTACGCTGGAAATTCCTGGTAAGTACTGTATAGCTTGAAACGCATCTTGACTAACTAAACCTGGTAAAACGCCTAATTGTTTTGGTTTAATTACAATTGATGCATCACTTTGTTTAGTAATACCTTTGGTTAAATAAGCACTTAATAAAACTTCGTTAAGTAAATTTACTTGATTATTGTCTTGAATAATGCGTTTAGAAATAATATATGTTGTTTGGTCTAACTTGTTAAAATTAAGTTTTGTTTGCTGTCTTAAATCATCTATAATTTCACTTAATTTAAAATCAAGGTTGGTAAGACTTACCAACTTGTTGTCCACCAAGTCTTCAGTATAATTAAAACTAATATTAAACCGATTAGATAGTAATTTAAGAACAGCTTTTAAAGACTTATTTTGAGTCTGAGCAGAGGCATTAGTTAGACTAAAAGCAATCAAAAAAGTTAAAAAAAGTAGTTTATTTATCCTCATCATTGGTAACAAATATATACGATTTGTCGCCAATTTTATTAATTTTTAGATGGTAAACTTGAGAAATTATTTCTAGTGCTTTGTTTAAATCGGTTGTTGGTAAAACACCTGTAAATTTTTTGTTGGATTTGGTTTTTAAAGTCACATCTACACCGTAAAACTGCCTTAATTTCTTTGAAATTTCATTAAACAAAACCGAATCAAATTTTAGTTTATGGTTTACCCATAGTGGTTGTTTAGACAAATTTCGCTTTAATTTTACTAGGTTCTGATTGCTTAGAACAACTTCTTCTTGCGCAGTAATAAATTGTACTTGATTGTTAGCGCTTACTTTAACGCGACCTTCATAACAAGTTATTTTAAATGCATCGTTATATTGTTTAACATTAAATTTTGTACCCAAAACTTCAACTTGACCTAATTCTGTTTGAACAACAAATGAAGACCCTTTTGAAACTTTAAAATAGGCCTCACCAGTTAAACTTACTGACCGTTTAAACTTCCATTTTAAATTGTTGTAATTTATTGTCGAATTAGCTGCTAGAGTGACTTCAGAGTTATCAGGTAGAGTGAAAGTTGGCGTTGCAGCAACTTTAGCTGTTAGCGTTCTGGAATTTAAATAAAAACTCGTTAAACCAACAGATAGAGCAATGATTAAAACAGCCGCTATTTTTAGCCAAATGTTCTTTGATGGCTTAGTTATTAAACGTGATTTTATTTTTGAATAATGAGATGATTCATCAAATTCAGGACTTTCTAAATAAGAGGAGTAGTGTTTAATTTTATCTAAGGTTTTGAAGCCGTCAAGGTTTTGAACTTGATTTCTAAGTTCCTTGTTTTCAAACCAATCCTTATATATATCGTAATTATTTTCCATTTACAGCTTTATAATGAAACATTTAATCTAAAATTTACCCTACTAAATGCCGTCAATTTGTTCACGTAAACTTTTTAGAGCTTGAGACATTCGTTTTTCTACCGTCTTTTGTGAAACCTCTAGAATGTTAGCTATTTCACGGTATTTTTTTCCATCAACTCGATGCATCAAAAAGCATGTTCTTAGGTCTGGTCTTAGGTTATCAATAGCTTCAGTAAGTTTTTTTTTAAACTCTTCTTCTTCTAGAAGATACTCTGGCGACTGATTTGTTTTGTCATAGTTAGGGTAATTTTTATTGTACTTCAACACAACATTTTGGTGCTTAACAATATTTAAACTTGCATTATTGGCTACTGTAAATAAAAATGATTTTGCTTTATCTGGCGGAACCTCTTTACATTTTTCCCAAAGCTTAATAAAGGCTTCCTGCACCATATCGTCAGCTTTATTAGGATCGCCAAATTTATAATATATAAAATTATATAAAGGCTTCGCCCAATTTTGATGTACGCTTTTAAATACACTTTCAAAACAAACCGATTGATTATTTAACTTCAAAGTACTTTTTTATATTTAAAACAATATTACAATAGTTTACCCTACTAGACATTAAATAGATTAATTTGGTGGCTAAGAACTAAACTACTAAGTTATAGGGTAAATGAGATCTAAATTGTTATAAAAATAATACATACATTTATATTTCGTAATATGAAGCAAATACTACTTATATTAATCCTTATCTGTTGCTCTTGTCAAACCGAAGAAAGTCGTTTGATATTAGATAATTCACAGGCAATTTCAACTGAAAATGTATTATTTAATCGACTCTTTAGAAGTGTGCAAAATAATTTGGTGTTTGATGATTTTATAGATCAAAATTCAGCTACACAGATAGAATTACCTTATCAAGTTGAAGTTAATAACCAAACCTTTAATCTTTCAAGTACAGATGATTACCAAACATTAATCGACTTTTTAGAAAGCTCACCTGAAGATGATAATATTAACTTACAATTTCCAGTTGAAGTATCTTTGATAGACTATACTCAATTTAGTTTAAATTCTACTGAGGAACTTAATAATTTGGCTTCAACTGAAATACAAAGTTCCGAAATTAATTGTGTCGAAATTTATTATCCTATTCAATTAAATATAACCGATTTAGAAAATTCATCCATTAGAACTGAATCTATTACATCAGATAAGGATTTTATTAATCAATTGGTTTCAATTAACTTAAATCATCAATTTTTTAGCATTGAATACCCAATTTTAATTGAAATTGATGATCAAGAGTTAGAAATAAATTCAAATTCACAACTTTCTAATACGTATTTTGATTTAGACAATACATGCTATAACCCTAATTTATATGAATTTCAATCAGGTAATTTTGAAGATGATTTAATAGCATTTATAACATCGGATAGTTTTGAGATTTCATTACTTGAAGAAGATGGAGAACCTGATGAATACCCTGATTACGAATATGTCTTTAATGCTGATGGAAGTATTACAGTAATCGGATTTCCTGATATTGAAATGGCAACTTGGGAAGTTACAACATCAAATAATCAGTTATTACTCGATTTAGAGTTTGATAACTCAGAATTTAACGAGTTAGATGAAGTCTGGGATGTAATTAACTTTTCTAATGCTGTAGGTATTGAACTTCAAGAAATTGATGATTCTGATGGTGAAGAAACAATTCTAATTTTTAGGAAGCTGTAAATTATTGATGTTATCTTTTAAAAGTTGAGCAATTTCAAATTCGCTTTTGCCATTTGTATCAATGCCTAAACAAGCTTTATTGTAGGGTCCATACATTGCTTTGTCGGTAATATTAAACAAACCAATTGTGGGTGTATTTGTAGCTGAAGCTAAATGCATAATACCACAATCACCTGTGATAAAAACACTAGTTTGAGATATAAATGCCGCCAATTCTCTTATGTTTTGACTATAAAAAGCAGGGATTTTAAAACCTAAAGACGAAATATTTTCAACAGGTAAGGCTTCGATAATATTAAATTCGGGGAAAGTGTTTTCTAACGCATTATAAAAGTTAGACCACCACGTTTTTTTAAAACATTTTTCACCTGTTGCATAAGTGTATAAACATATAGTCGGTTTAGATAAGTCCGCAAACTTCTTCAGTAATTCCTTCCCTAAATTTAGTTCATCTTTGGATAATTTAATTTCTAAATCGGGTAGTGGTTTTTCAATACTATTTTGATTTAAAAAATAGCGCAAACTGTAAACGGGATATTTTGAAATATGAACTGCGTCTGGATTTTTAAATAAATTTAGTTCACGTTCAAATCCAAAAAACTTATGTTGTGATCGAGCAACTTTTGTTGATAAACGTCCAGAAGATGATGAAGCTTCAGCATTAATTACTAAATCATAATATTTCGTTTTTAACTTTGCCCAAGCGTATAGATATTGGTGAAGTTTTTTAAAATGTTGTTTAGGTAAACATATAATTTGGCCAATATAAGGGTAGTTTTTATAAATTACGAGGCCTAAATTGCCTTTTAAAAACAAATCAATAGTTGCATTCGGAAAGCATTCATGCACTTCTTTTACTAAAGGTGAAATTAGCAGCTGATTACCTAGCCTATGATTTGGTCTTGTAATTAAGATCCGTTTTATTTTTGATTGGTCAGTTAACCTTAGGCCTTCTTGATCTAATAATTTTTTGGTTATTAATCGGGTAGCGTTTTTTCTAAAGACGTTAATTGATTTTTTTAAACTCATAAATGAAAATATATAAACTAAACCAAAAAAACCCGCATAATAGTGCGGGTTTGTAGGAGTGTATTAAAATTAGTCGTCTTGTAACTCAGCATATAAAATAATAGCGTTTTTAAGTTGGTTAGCAAGTTCTTGATTACCGTCATTATCAACAGGATTAATCTCTATTATTCCATTATTATTACCATCAGTAGCAGCACTTAAATCAACTGAATTAAAAACAGAATTTAAATCAAAATTAAATATAATTGAAACATTATTAGTATTATCTATCACTAAATTTTGTCCTGCATCTTCATAATCAACTTCAAAATCCTCCTCGAAAGTGTGGTAAAATTCAAAGTTTGTTCCATCTATAGTACCTGCTACTAAAATAGATTTTTGATAAAGTGGGCTAGTGGTATTTGAACTTCTATTCATTTCAAATTCGACTTCTTCATAGGTTCCTAAAGGGATGTCAACATCAACAACCGTAACGGCTTCACTACTTAAATCTAATTCAAATGGGCCAACGAGGTTAACTTCATCATCATCTCCCCAGTCATTAGCATCATCGTCATCATAGCTGGAACCAGTACAGGGTTCATCATCTTGTTCAGTGGCATATACCGAAAAATCAGCTCTAAAGTAAATCTCTAATCCAGAATTTAATTCAACTTCGTATTTATAAGGATCATCATTATCATCTTCAAGTTCAGCTTTACAAAAGCCATCATTTGGATAGTTAGTCGTTAAGTAAGTTTGAATTTCAATAGGTAAATCTTCTAAGTTTAAACTATTATCGTCGTCACTTTTAGCTAAATTCATCACCGACTTGCCGCTTGTAGCATATTCAAACTCGATGTTACTAATGTTTATTAAAAAACTATTCACTTCAACATTACTGTTTACTTTAGATAATCTTCCAGATGTTGAATTTAAGCTGCTTTTAGCTTTAATACTTAAATTAGTGCTTGCCACTGGTGATGTTGTGGTATCATCATCACTACAACTTACCATCATAAACATAACACTAAGTGTACTTAAAATTGCTGTTTTAAATCCCATAATTTCTTTTTTTTTATTTGTGATTTGTTAATAAAACATTATAAAACCTATTTTCCCTACCAGATTTCTCAAAAAATAGTCATTTTTAATAAAAATAAATTTTTGAACACTCAAATTTGTATAGTTGGCGGTGGTTTAGCAGGTTTAACAGCAGCGATAGACTTACGTTTAAAAGGTTTTGAAGTGGTGCTTATAGAAAAGCAAAGCTATCCCAACCATAAAGTATGTGGTGAGTATATTTCTAATGAAGTTAAACCTTATTTAATACGATTAGGTCTTTCTGAAGTACTAGAAACTACAACTTCTATTTCTAAATTAAAATTATCACATGCTAATGGTGATTTGGTTGAAGCTCAATTGCCTCTAGGTGGTATTGGTGTAAGCCGATATTATATGGATTTTTCATTGTATAAACATGCAAAATCACTAGGTGTTACTATAATTAAAGACAAGGCTCTTGGCTTTACATCTACTAAGCATAAGTTTCATATTCAGTTAAGCAAGCATGAATTAGCGGCATCTTATTTACTTTTAGCACATGGTAAACGCTCTAACCTAGATAAAAACTTACAACGAGAGTTTATTCAGAAAAAAACTGATTGGGTTGGTATTAAGGCACATTATAAGTTAGATAATTTTCCTGATGATGAAGTTCAACTTCACAACTTTAAAGGGGGGTATTGTGGTTTATCTAAAACCGAATCAAATGAAGTAAACTGTTGCTATTTAGTGACTGACAAAATGTTTAAACCTTATAAAAATAGCACACAATTTAACGCAGAAGTCTTATCTAAAAACCCGCATTTATCTCGGTTTTTTAAAACCGCAAAACCTTTATTTGAAAGAGATTTAGCTATTGCACAAATTTCATTTTCACCAAAAACACAGTCCCAATCTGATGCCTTATATCTTGGAGATGCTGCAGGCTTGATTCATCCTTTGTGTGGTAACGGCATGGCTATGGCTATACATTCAGCAAAATTAGCCAGTGAAGCTATTTTTGAAGCTCACCAAAAACAATTTAGTTTAAACCAATTAACTCAAAACTATAAGCAATCTTGGCAGCAACATTTTAAATCACGATTGTTATTTGGTCGTTTATTTCAACGTGCTTTAATGAACCCTAAACTTACCCATTTTGGTTTAAAAAGTGTTCAAACATTTCCATCGCTATTACCTTCATTAATTAAACTTACACACGGTCAAACTTTTTAATATGGTAAGCACTAAACAGCGTTCTGCTGAAGCAGAAATTATGGATAAATTTGACTTTCAAGGTCAAGAACTGGTAAGTGTTCTTCAGGAAATTGATCGGGTTAATACTAGCTTAGGAGGACACCGTGTAACGATTAAAGCGATCAAACAATTACTAAAATCTAAGCCTGAAAAAACAAATTGGCGCATAGCCGATTTAGGTTGTGGGAGTGGTGCAAGCCTACGGGTAATTAACCGCTGGGCAATTAAACAAGGTCTTAATTTACAGTTAGTTGGTATAGATGCTAACCCGCATATTATCAAAATTGCACGTAACTTATCAAGTTCTCATTCACAAATCACTTTTGAGTGTGTTGACGTCTTTTCAGAGGATTTTAAACAACTGGAGTTTGATATTATTTTTTCTAGCTTAACTTTTCATCATTTTAAGAATCAAGCAATTATTCATTTGCTTCAACATCTAGAAACGCAAGTTAAATACGGGATTATCATAAACGATTTGCACCGCCATCGTCTGGCCTATTATTTATTTAAGTGGTATGCCCATTGGTTTATGCAATCTAAAGTGGCTAAACACGACGGATTAATTTCAGTCCTAAGAGGCTTTAAGTCCGCCGATTTTGCCTATTTTTCAACATATTTAAAAGCTTCAACTCATTTAAAATGGTGTTGGGCGTTTCGCTATCAATATATAATACAATTGCATGGTTAAAATAACAAATGTTTCTACAGAATTACCTCACTATTCAAGCACAACTCAAGAAGTCATTCCATTAGTTGAAAACTGGTTGAGTGAGCAAGACCAACGGTTTCGGCGTAAGGTGATAAAAATTTTTGAAGGTGCAGCTGTAGATCGCCGCTATGCAATTATGCCTCCTGCCGATGTGTTTACGCCTAGCAGTTTTGAGGCTAAAAACAAAATATATGAATCTGAAGTTAAAATTTTAGGACATAACGTACTTAAAAAAGCCTTATCAGCAGTCTCTTGGGAAGCTAAATCTCTTGATTATATTATCACGGTGAGCTGCACCGGTATCATGATACCATCTTTAGATGCTTATTTGATTAATAGTTTAGATTTAAAACAAGATATTGTTCGGTTACCCGTTACCGAAATGGGCTGTGTAGCCGGGGTGTCTGGAGTTATTTATGCTAAGCAGTTTTTACAAGCAAACCCAGGTAAACGAGCTGCCGTTATTGCTGTTGAAGCCCCTACAGCCACTTTGCAACACCACGATTTTAGCATGGCTAATATGGTAAGCGCTGCAATATTTGGTGATGGTGCAGCTTGTGTACTGATGAGTTCAGAAGAGCAGGCGAATGGACCTGAGATTTGTGATGAGCAGATGTACCATTTTTACGATAAATCACGAATGATGGGATTCGACTTAACTAATACCGGTTTAAAAATGGTTCTTGATGTTGAGGTGCCAGAAACTATTGCTGCTCATTTCCCTGCCATTATTCATCCATTTTTAGAGCGCAATCAATTAAATATCAAAGCTGTAGATCACCTCATTTTTCACCCAGGTGGTCGCAAAATCGTTCAAACTGTCGAGGAACTTTTTGGTGATTTAGGAAAAAATATAGACGCCACTAAAAGCGTGCTTCGTAACTTCGGTAATATGAGTAGTGCTACCGTTTTATTCGTTCTCGAAGCCATAATGAATCAATCACCTGCAGCTGGAGACTATGGTGTTATGCTTAGTTTTGGCCCTGGATTTACAGCACAACGAGTGCTCTTAAAATTTTAATAATGAGAAAAACAGCATTAATTATAGGCGGAAGTAGTGGTTTAGGTTTTGCGAGTGCAGAAGCCTTAGCGCAAAGCGGAATTAACTTGTATGTTTTACATCGGGATGCAAGAGCATCAACGGAGAACTTAACTTTAAAATGGGATCAATTAAAGGCATATCATGTTGAAGTACATACGTTTAATTTTGATGCGACAAGGCCTGTTAAAATCGAAGCTTTTGTAGACCAACTTTCAGAAGATATTCAATTTGATTTGGTATTGCACTCTATTGCCCGCGGAAACTTAAAGCCTTTAGTTGGTGACCAACATTTAAGTTTGCAAGATTATCAAACTACCTTAAACGCGATGGCTCTTAGCTTTTATTCTTGGGCTGAGGCGTTAATAAGTGCAAATAAAATGTCTTATGGGAGTCAATTTTTAGCATTTACTAGCGAAGGAAACACTAAGGTTATTCCTGCCTATGGCGCTATTTCGGCAGCTAAAGCGACTTTAGAAAGCTTAATGCGACAAATGGCGGTTGAATATGCTAGCTTAGGGATTCGAAGTAATTGTATTCAAGCGGGACTGGTAGATACACCAGCTTTACAGCGTTTTCCAGACTACGAACAGCTAAAAGCTATAAGTCTAAAACGTAACCCGTTTAAACGCTTAACCACAGCTCAAGACGTGGCGGGTGTGGTAAAATTATTAGCCCAACCAGAAGCTAATTGGATCAATGGATCTATCATAAAAGTAGATGGTGGTGAAAGCTTAGTTTAATTGTTATGAAAACCTATCAATACATTATCGACCAACTGCCTTACACCGAGCCATTTCTGTTTGTAGATAAAATTTTAAACCTCTCTGACAATGCTATAACGGGTCAATTTACTTTTAAACCATCACTAGATTTTTACAGTGGTCATTTTAAAGACCAACCCATAACACCTGGCGTTATTTTAACTGAATGTGCCGCACAGATTGGGTTAGCTTGTTTAGGGATTCATTTATTAACTAAAGACAATGTCGCACCAACAACTCTTAGCTGCGTCATGACTTCAGCTCAAGTTGAATTTTTAAAACCTGTTTTTCCTGGTGAAACCGTCAAAGTTGAAGCCGTGAAGCAGTATTTTAGATTTGGTAAATTAAAATCAGAAGTGATAGTGTATAATGCTACAAACGAAAAAGTTTTAAAAGGAGCAATTAGTGGAATTCTGAAACCAAAACCACATGAATAATCGGGTTGTTATTACTGGTTTAGGAGTTGTAGCTCCAAACGCTATAGGCCAGAGTAGCTTTTTAGAAGCGCTAAAGCAGCAATCTAACGGTATACACTTTCAGCCTGACTTAGCTGAAAAGCATTTTAGTTGTCAAATTGCGGGTTTACCACCAGTTACTCAAGCATTAATAGATGCTTATTTTACACCACTAGAGCAAAAAGGCTTATTAGCTACTGGTTTAATTTATGGTGGTATTGCAGGACAAGAAGCTTGGTTAGATGCAGGTTTGCAAATTAATAAGGAGGCTGATTTTGATAGCGGAATTATATTTGGAACAGGTCTTTTAGGAGTCGATAAACTTAAAGAAGCCTTTGAACGTATTGATGCAGGTCGGGTTAGACGATTAGGCAGCACAAGTGTACTACAAACCATGGCTAGTGGTATTTCAGCTTTTTTGAGTGGTAAACTTGGCTGTGGCAATTGGGTTACGACTAATTCATCGGCTTGTAGCACAGGAACCGAAGCTTTAATCATGGGTTACCAACACCTTCAACAGCGTAAAGCTAAGCGTATGCTCGTAGGAAGTTGTAGCGATTCTGGACCTTATATTTGGGGTGGTTTTGATGCTTTGCGTATTTTGCCTTACGCTTATAACAATAAGCCTGCTGAGGCTTCACGACCAATGAGTCAAGATGCTCAAGGCTTTGTGCCAAGTAGTGGAGCAGGAGCCTTGGTCCTTGAGCGTTTAGATTCTGCCTTAGAGCGAAACGCAAAGATTTATGCCGAAGTTAGTGGCGGTTATGTTAATTCTGGTGGGCAACGACAAGGCGGTAGTATGACAGCTCCAAATTCTCAAGCAGTTCAAGTTTGTATCAAACGCGCAATAGAGCACGCAGGTATCATGCCTGAGGCTATTGATGCTATTAATGGCCACTTAACTGGAACAGCAATGGACGCAACTGAAATTAAAAATTGGACAGAAGCTTTAAATTTAAGCGGCGCAACATTTCCTTACATCAACTCACTAAAAAGCCATATAGGTCATGCCTTAGCAGCTGCAGGAAGTATTGAGCTTGTATCGGCAGTATTAGAATTAAAACATCAATTTGTTTATGGCAATAGAAATTTAGAGCCTTTACACTCTGAAATTAATAGTTTGTTAGATGACAAGAAAATACCTAAATCTTTACAAAACGTTCCGTTAAATTATTTAATAAAAGCGAGTTTTGGATTTGGAGATGTAAACGCTTGTGCAATTTTGAAACAGTTTAATGATGAAAAAATATAAGTATTATTATTGGAGTTTTGGTGCCTTGGGTACGCTTTTACTAGGTTTTGGACTTTGTGCACTCTTAGAAAGTGCTTTTTTAAAACATGACCTAAATACTCCTTCATGGCAATGGATCGTGTTTGGAACCTTGTCACTAATTGCGATAATGACTGGTATAAATTTTTTATTTGCCAGTTTCGAATATAAACTAAAACTCAAGAAATGATGAAAAAAGAGGAGATCATACAACGCCTTAAAGCTATTGTAGAACCCTATGTTAATAATCAAGAACAATTTAATAATTTAACCGAAGAGTCGGATTTTATAAAGGATTTAGAAATCAACTCAGCTAATTTGGTTGATGTGGTTCTTGATATCGAAGATGAATTTGATATTAGAATTGAAAATGAAGACATGGAGCAAATGCTTAGTGTCAAGCAAAGTGTTGAAATAATAGAGTCTAAGCTGAAATAAAAGTGATAGGTAACGATATTGTAGACTTACATAAAGCGCATCAAGAATCAACTATTTTTAGACCGCGCTATTTAGAAAAAACACTAACTCCAACAGAACGTCTTTTAGTCCTAGATTCTCCACAACCTGAATTTACATTTTGGTGTATTTGGGCTAACAAAGAGGCGGCTTATAAAGCTAGTCAACGACAATTTCTATTTAAGCCTATATTCAATCCAACCGCTTATGAGGTGAAATTCACATCTAGTCATAAAGCAGAAATAAAATTTAAAAATAAAAAATATATATCTTATTTTGAGAGTAATAAACAGTTTATATACAGTAAAACTTTAAATGAATATCATTATTCAAAAACCCTCATTGTAGCTAATAAAGTTCAACTTCTCAAACAATTAAGTGACTTATACCAAGCGCCAGTAAAATTAGAAAAAGACAATCAAGGGTTTCCTTATCTGCGTCTAAATCATTCAACTTTAAATTGCTCTATTTCACATCATGGCTCATTTTTTGCGGTTGAATATGAATGTTAAACTTTTCTTTTTCAATAGATAGCTAGTTGAAAGAAATTAACTTTGTTATATGCGTTTTTTATTATACATAAGTCTAGTTTTCAGTACAGTATTGTATGCTCAAGATAAAGACTTGCCAAAATCAAGCACTAAGTCAAGCGGCGCCTTATTGCAATCTGGTCGTGTTAGTTCAGGGAACAATTTGTTAGGAGTCCCCAATCGTCCACAGGTTAAAAATTTGTTCGCAAAACCTAAGAAAGGAATTAATTTTAAGCCGAAAGAAAAGTTTATGGATCCTAGTGATTTATTCACTAAGAAATTAAACGCTAAGCCTGAAGATGAAACTAAGATGAGTGAAAAGTTTGCTAAGGATATGTATCTTGGGGATTTTGTCACTACTTCCGATAAAATAGTTTTTTTATGTCGCGATCACATGATGTTTGATGGTGACCGTGTTCAAGTTAGATTAAATGGACAAATTATAATTCAGAATTTACTACTTGAAAATCCTTATAAAGAAATTACAATACCCTTGGCAAAAGGTTTTAACAAAATTGAATTTGTAGCCCTAAATCAGGGCGAATCAGGTCCAAACACAGCAGAGTTAAAAGCTATAGATAACGGCACTGTTATTACCCGTAACGTATGGAATCTACTAACGGGAGTTAAAGCCACAACTGTTGTTGTTAGAAATTAATTTTGAAGTTTAAGGTAAGTAATAATCAGTCGTATTTTACCGTAATCTAACTCTCCATTTAGTTGCTCATAAATCGGCTTCAGTTGCCCGTCAAAATCAGCTTTGCTAAAAATGTCTTGAACTGACTTCATCTCGTTATCAGATACAAAATCTTTGATATTTTTCAACTTCCCTTCTTCAATTAATTTAGCAATATGCGAATATATGGTTGTAGACTTAAGACCTCTGGTTTGAGCGATTTCATCTATAGATTTTCCAGCTTTTAAGAGTTCAAAGCTTGTTATATATGTTTTACTTTTACCACGTTTAGCTTTAGTTTTTGACTTTTTGGTGTGATGATGCTTGATAATTTCTAAAAATTCTTCAGCAAACCGATCAGCTTTACGCTGTGTAACTCCACTTATGCTTAAAAAGTCGTTTAAATTTCTAGGCATTTCCTTTTCGATTTCTTTTAAGGTTTTATCATTAAAAATTAAATAGGGTGGAATATCTTCTTCATTAGCAATCTCAAGCCGTAAGAGGCGTAATTTTTCAAATAGACTTGATGTTTTTTTAGTTGAAGTTGTTTGCGGTGTGATTGTTTTGTTGCTTTTAGTTTTTGGTTTGGTAAGTTTAACTTCGTAGCGATCAAACAATACTTTTTTTGAAATAGGATTCAGTTTTAAGCGATTATGATCGTGAAAAGCCAAATCGATAAGTCCAAGATTAAGCATTTCAAGAATATAATGCTGCCAATCTCGCCAAGATACATCTTTGCCAGCACCATAAGTTTTTAATTGGTGGTAATTTTTTTGAAGAATCAGTTGATTATTTGCGGCTCTTAAAACATCTATAATGGTTCCAATTGGCTCTGACTGTTTTACTCGCGCAATAGCAGAAATTACTTTTTGGGCAAGAACATGGCCATCAAAAAATCGCGGTGGATTTAAACACACATCACACTGTCCACAATCGGTTTCTAAATGTTCACCAAAGTAGGCGAGTAGCACCTTTCGTCGGCAGGAGCGTGCTTCAGAAAATTGCTTGACACGATCTAATTTAGCGAGCTGTAAGTCTTCATTAGAAGCTCCAGAAATAAAATTTCGGTATTGAATTACATCGGCATAAGAATGAAACATCAATGCGTGCGCAGGAAGCCCGTCCCGTCCAGACCGTCCAATTTCTTGGTAGTAACCTTCTATGTTTTTAGGCATATTGTAATGAATTACCCAACGTACATTAGATTTATCGATCCCCATACCAAAGGCTATGGTCGCACAAATAATTTGAGTTTGATCAAAAATGAATTCTTCTTGAATTTTTGATCGTTCGTCGTGACTTAATCCCGCGTGATAAGCCTTAGCTGAAATTTTTTTGGTTTGCAGTTTTTGGGCTAATGATTCAGTACTTTTTCGGCTTAAACAGTATATAATTCCTGATTCTTTTGGGCGATCTTCTATAAACTCTATAATTTGGTTGGCCCGTTTATTGGCAGGCTTCACTTCTAGAAAAATATTTTCTCGATTAAACGAGCTCACAAACTTTTTTGCATTTGGAATGGCCAGTTGGTCTAAAATATCTTGTTGTGTTGCTTTATCGGCTGTTGCAGTCAAGGCTATGACTGGAATATGAGGAAGCGATTTTTTAAGAAAACTTAGATTTTTATAAGAAGGTCTAAAATCGTGTCCCCAGGCCGAAATACAATGAGCTTCGTCTATGGCAATACAACTGATATAATTGGGTTTTAAAACATCTTGTAGATTGGGTAAACTTTCGGGTGCGGTGTAAATTAAATCTATTTTTTTTTGATGTATGAGTTCAATAACTTCAGCTTGGGCAGTTGCCGACTGTGAGCTGTTGTAAACTTCAGCCTTAATTCCATTGGCTTTTAATCCATCAACTTGGTCCTTCATCAAGGCAATTAAAGGAGATATAACTAAAGTAACACCGTCGAACTGAAGTGCTGGTAATTGAAAACAAAGGGATTTTCCGCCACCTGTAGGCATAATTACCAAAGCATCTTTTTGATTTAAGACATGTGTAATAATTTCTGCTTGTTGTGCTCTAAATTTTTCATAGCCAAAATATTCTTTAAGGTGTTGGTAAAGCATTTGTAAAGGCATATCCAAAATAATTTTTGACTTACAAATTACGGCATCATAATTAAATTAAACGGGTATAAAATTGATATATTTGTGACCGTATGATTTCGAAAAAAACCAAATACGCTATTAATGCGCTTGTTTACTTGGCTAAGCAGGAAGCTAATATACCTATTAGAATTAGTGATATTTCTTCAGCTCAAACTATACCTCAAAAATTTTTAGAATCTATTTTACTAGATTTAAAAAAGTCTGGAATCTTAGCTAGTAAAAAAGGTAAGGGTGGTGGTTATTATTTGCTAAAACAGGCAGCTGAAGTCAACTTAGCAGATGTGATGCGCCTATTTGATGGACCTATTGCATTTTTACCTTGTGTAACTTATAAATATTACGAGCGTTGCGAAGAATGTATTGACGAAGAAACCTGTGGCATTAGAGATGTGTTTTTAGAAGTTAGAAATAAAACAGTAGAGCTTCTCAAGCAAGCTAATCTTGCTGAAATTATGCAGCGTGAATCTAAGCTAAAAAAAATTTTATAATTATTCCTTGACAAAGTCTATAAATTTAATAGACTATTTATATTTGCAGTTCTTGTAAACTAATTTATGACCACAGCTGCAATTATTACTTTAGTTATTATTGGCATTGCCGTTGTATTGTTTATTACGGAAGTGATCTCGGTCGATTTGATTGCTTTACTCATCGTTTTAGCTTTGGTTTTAAGCGGTGTACTCACGCCAGAAGAAGGCATTTTAGGTTTTAGTAATACAGCAACAATTACGGTGGCTTTTATGTTTGTAATTAGTGCCGCTTTATTAAAAACAGGCGCTTTACAATTTGTTGCGCACCGATTATCAAAGATATTTAGGTACCATTTCGATGCCGGTTTACTTTTAATGATGTTGTTAATTGCATTAATATCGGCATTTGTTAATAATACGCCTGTGGTAGCTGTTTTTATACCTGTCGTGATTCAGATTGCTCATAATTCTGGTCAAAGTCCAGCAAAAATGCTTATCCCTTTGTCTTTCGCTTCTATATTTGGTGGTATGTGTACATTAATTGGGACATCAACCAATATTTTAGTAAGTGGTATTTCTAAGCAAGAAATAGGTTTAGAAATTAGCATGTTTGAAATGACACCCGTTGCTATTTGTTTGGTAGTTATAGGTATTGTTTATATGCGAATTGTAGGTATTAAGCTATTGCCTGATCGCCACCCTGAAAAGGATTTAAGCCAAAAGTTTAACTTGAATAAATACTTAACAGATCTTGAACTCTTAGAAGGATCATCATCGATTAATCAACGTATCATGGATTCTGATTTAGTCAAAGATTTTGATATGGATATTATAGAGGTGCATCGTGATGAATCAAGATTTAACTTACCTCAAGGCGATTTTGTTTTAAAAGCGGGTGATGTTTTAAAAGTGCGTTGTAATGTCGAGAAGTTTAAGTCTTTAAAGGATCAAACTAAGTCTATAAAAATTTCACCGATTAAAATAGGGGACGACACTCTTAAAAATAAAGGATCGGCTTTAATTGAAATGGTGATTACATCATCAAGTCGTATTCACGGTAAAACCTTAAAAGAAATTGATTTTAGGCGAAAGTACAGAGCTATACCTTTAGGTATTAAGCATCGTGAGAGTATACAACACGAAAACTTATACGATTCTAAATTATTAGCAGGCGATGTGATTTTAGCCGAAGTGAAATCCCATTATATCAAAGAGCTCAAACGTATTGAAGCAGAAGAAAATGCACCGTTTGTGCTTTTATCTGAAGACCATATTATTGATTTTAATCCTCAATCTTTTTTTACGGTTACAGGTTTAATTTTACTCATGGTCATTCTAGCTAGTACAGGTAGTATAGATATTATGGTAGGTGCCATTAGTGTAGTAAGCTTATTGGTTTTGTTTAAGTTTATGAAAATGAAAGAAGTTTACAAATCCATAAACTGGAAAATTGTATTTTTATTAGCAGGAGCGATAAGTTTGGGCACAGCAATGCAAAAATCTGGACTTGATGTTAACATAGCTCATCAATTAACTACTCAATTGGGACAACTAGGACCAATAGCCTTAATTTCTGGCTTATATTTATGCACATCATTGCTAACTGAATTAATGTCTAATAATGCCTCGGCTGCTTTAATGGCACCCATTGCTATTGCTACGGCTAACCTTGGAAACTATGAAATAATGCCATTTTTAATTGCTATTATGCTGGCTGCTTCAGGAACATTTATGACGCCTATAGGTTACCAAACCAATACTATGGTTTATAGCGCAGGGCAATATAAATTTATAGACTTTTTTAAGGTAGGATTTGGCTTAAATATTTTGTTTTGGATTTCTGCAAGTTTCTTAATACCATTAGTTTATGGGTTGATTTAAAGTTTAATGTAGGTATTATACGCGATAATAAAGTTTAAAGCGCATAGTATTAACGCTGGCATAGAGGCATAAAAACTATCTCGAATTTTTAATCTTACTATAAACCCTGAAACCATTAGTAGGCTTAAACCTACACTTGAAATTAATAAAATATCAAATCGCCAAATAATTCCAACAAGATTTCCTAAACCTCCTAAAAGCTGAAGAATACCTGTTAATATTCTAAAATGAGGAATTCCAAACCTGTTAAACTCGTTTTTCATTTTTAGACTAAACAAACAACTTATCCCGTAAAAAATAAAGGCAAAGGCATTTAAGTAAATCAAACTTTGATATAGCATACTACAAAGTTGTTAATTAGTTAATGAACTGGATTGTACAATTACGTTAAATAAAAATCAAATGTTTAGTTAACTATGGTTTAGCCTTTACAATCCTCTAAATTTGATCAAAAAATAGATATGTCTACAACTGTTAAAGCATTTGGAGCAAAGACTTCAGATGCAGCACTAGAAGAATTACAAATAGAACGACGTTCACTTGAGCCAAAAGATGTCAAAATTAAAATTGATTTTTGTGGCGTATGTCATAGTGATATTCACACGGTTAGAAATGATTGGGGTGGTAGTAAATATCCAGTTATTCCGGGTCATGAAATCATAGGAACAGTTGAAGCCATTGGCAATGACGTGACCGCGTTTAAAGTTGGTCAAACTGTGGGTGTAGGTTGCATGGTAGATTCATGTAGAAGTTGTCCGTCATGCCAAGATGATTTAGAGCAATTTTGTGAAAACGGAATGGTAGGTACTTATAATGGTAAAGACAAGCATTTAGGAGGTCACACATTTGGTGGTTATTCGCAAGAAATTGTTGTTGATGAGCACTTTGTATTACATGTTCCAGAGCATATAGATCTCAAAGCAACAGCACCTTTATTATGTGCAGGAATTACAACTTGGTCACCTTTAAGGCATTGGAATGTTAAGAAAGGTGATAAAGTTGGTGTGATTGGTTTAGGTGGTTTAGGCCATATGGGTATTAAATTTGCTAATGCACTTGGCGCTCATGTTGTAATGATTACCAGATCTGAAGACAAAGCTAAAGATGCTAAAGATCTTGGTGCCCACGAGGTCTTAATTTCTAAAAATAAAGGCGAAATGAAAAGTCATGCTAATTCGTTTGACTTTTTATTAAATACCATTCCAGTTAAACACGATATCAACCCGTATTTAAGTTTATTAAAACGTGATAAAACCATGTGTTTAGTTGGAGCTATTGAGCCTTTAGAACCAATGCATGGTGCTTCAGT
>CBFHKB010000025.1:0-20027 GCA_965656295.1 Psychroflexus sp. | reverse complement strand
AGGAAGCAAATGGCGAAGGTGATGATGCAGCTAGTGGGGATAAAGGCAATCCTAATGGTGATCCAAATTCTAAAAACTATTACGGCACTGGTAAAGGCTTAGATGGCGATGGTAATTATAGGCTAGGTGGTCGTAAAGCTTTACGGAAACAAAAATATACGCAAGAGTGTAATGAATCTGGAGAAGTAGTTGTGAAAATAGAAGTAGATCGAAACGGTCAAGTCATTAGAGCTATCCCAGGCCAAAAAGGAACCACCAATAGTAATCCTTGCTTACTTGAGCCGGCGAAACGTGCGGCTTTAGATACAAAATTTAACAAAGACGCTAATGCCCCTTCTAAACAAGTCGGTTTCATCACGTACGTCTTTAAACTTTCAGAGTAATTTAATGACATATAAAGCTTGTATAGATTGGTTATTTAAGCAATTGCCCATGTATCAATCTAAAGGTGGCAGTGCTTACAAAGCTAATTTAAGTAACAGTCTAGAATTAGATCACTACTTAGGCCATCCACACCAACATTTTAAAAGTATACATGTAGGCGGCACCAATGGTAAAGGGTCGGTGAGCCATATGTTAGCTTCAGTTTTGCAGTATCACGGTTACAAGGTGGGTTTATATACTTCTCCGCACTTAAAAGATTTTAGAGAGCGTATTAAAATTAATGGTGAATGTATTTCAGAAAATGCCGTTGTTAACTTTGTACAACAACATCAAGCTTTTTTTGAAGCACAACAATTGTCTTTCTTTGAAATGACAGTTGGTATGGCCTTTGAATACTTTAAGTCGCAGCAGGTTGATTTTGCCATCATTGAAGTCGGTTTAGGAGGACGATTAGATTCAACAAATATTATTACACCCATCTTATCACTTATTACAAATATTGGATTAGATCATACGCAGTTTTTAGGTGATACACATGCGAAAATAGCTTCAGAAAAGGCGGGAATAATTAAACCAAACATCCCAGTTGTAATTGGAGAATCTAGCTTAGAAACACAACCTGTTTTTAAAGCTGCGGCCGCAACTCAAAATGCTGCATTGTATGTTGCAGAAGAGTTTGAAAACACCAAGTTCACAACCGATTTAGGCGGAAGTTATCAAGTTAAAAATCTTCAAACAGTGAGTGTAGCGTTACAAGTCTTAACCGAAGTTTTAGGGTATTCGTTCAACTCAAAGATTACAGCTCAAGCTTTACAAAATGTCTCTGCTACGACGGGTTTATTCGGTCGTTGGCAAGTCTTATCTCAACGACCAAAGATTATTGCCGATACTGCGCATAATGTTGAAGGATTAACATATACACTTAGTCAATTACAAGCTATAGAGGCTGATCAACTTCATATTGTTTTAGGGGTAGTGGGCGATAAAGATTTAATGCGAATATTACCATTATTTCCTAGGACCGCTCATTACTATTTTGTTAAACCATCGGTAGTAAGGGGTTTAGATGCTTATGTACTTCAGCAAACTGCTTCAGGTTTTGGTTTAAAAGGTAAGGTTTATGACAGCGTAAAAGAAGGACTTCAGAAAGCAGCAGCCAATGCTAGCGACTTAGATGCGATCTATGTTGGAGGGAGTACATTCACAGTAGCCGAGGTGGTATAATTGTAACAAGTTTAAAACGAATTCCTTAGATTGGGGCTGAGTTGATAAATAGAAGCCTTACATTTTTAAACTAAAAAACTTCGATTATAATTTTGAGATATTAAAAATAGAATTATATTTGCATCCGCAAACATTAGGGTGCGTAGCTCAGTTGGTTCAGAGCATCTGGTTTACACCCAGAAGGTCAGGGGTTCGAATCCCTTCGCACCCACAAGCTCAAACTTCGGTTTGAGCTTTTTAATTTTTAAACGGGTCATTAACTCAGTTGGTTCAGAGTGTTACCTTGACAGGGTAGAAGTCACTGGTTCGAATCCAGTATGACCCACATCAAGCAAAAATCCAATGCCGATAGGTATTGGATTTTTCGTTTTGAAAACTTTCTCTTCCTTTTGTTTCTGTTTTTACTCCAATAGTACTTTTTGACCCTAGTTTTCATAAAATTAGTTCTTTTTTAAGTTTCTTGGTTTTTAAGTTATACCTTTTATTTAAGAGATATGAGGCCTAACTATCATAGGTTTATTATTTTTACCATAAGTTTAAATCTATGACCTTACTTTTAATTTACTTATCAATTGTTCTTGTGGTTTCTTTTTTATGTTCGGTAATGGAGTCGGTTCTGCTTTCTACGCCTTTGTCCTACTTAAAATCTGAACATGAACGCGGTAACAAAAGTGCCAAATTAATGCTAGACCAAAAAGAAGATATTGACCAACCTTTATCTGCGATCTTATCCTTAAACACCATTGCGCATACTGTAGGTGCAGCTGGGGTTGGAGCGCAAGCAACAATCGTCTTCGGCGATGCTTATTTCGGCATAGTTTCAGCTGTGCTTACCTTACTCATCTTAATTGTAACTGAGATTATTCCTAAAACAATTGGTGCTAATTACAGTAAACAACTTTTAGGTCTTTCAGCAAAAATTATTAAAGCCATGATGTTTATCACCTTTCCGTTTGTGGTCGCTTCATCGTTTTTAACACGTTTATTAGCTAATAAAGATAACGCCTTAAGTACAAGTCGAGAAGAAGTTTCAGCTTTAGCAACCATAGGTCGTGATGAAGGTATTTTTAATGATAGCGAAAATAAAATCATCCAGAATTTAGTACGTCTTAAACACATCAAAGTCTCTAATATCATGACGCCACGAGTTGTGGTGGTAACGGCTAGTGAAGATATGACATTAAAAGAATTTATGGAACATAAGGAGTTTTTCCATTTTTCTAGAATACCCATTTATAAAAGTCATAAAGATCAAATTACAGGTTATGTTTTACGTTCACAAATTTTTGAACACCTGGCCGAAGATCAATTTACAATCACGTTAAAAAGTTTAAAACGAGATATTTTAACCTATTCAAAATCGACTACCTTATTTAATGCCTGGGACCAAATGCTATCTCAGCGTGAGCATTTATCTTTGATTGTTGATGAATATGGCGGCATGGATGGTATTGTGACCTTAGAAGATATTATCGAATCTTTATTAGGGTTTGAAATTGTAGATGAAAAGGATAAAACCGATGATATGCAGCAATACGCCTTATCTAAGTGGAAAGATCGCCAACGGAAAATAAAACAGAATAAAGACTAAACCAAGAGCATAAGTCCTAAGAGAACTCGGTAAGACTTGGGGCTGTCTATTTGTAATGTATAGTTGAAGTGATTAGTGGTACTAAACAGTATAGTTAATATCTAAAATTTCGATGGGCCGTTGTTCTGTGCCAAGCTCAAAATTAAATTGTTCACCTTGAGTTCTAGAGGTTAACGCCCGAGCTAAAGGAGATGTAAATGCAATTTTTTTCGCTTTAACATT
Source organism: Psychroflexus sp. (assembly GCA_965656295.1). GTDB lineage: Bacteria > Bacteroidota > Bacteroidia > Flavobacteriales > Flavobacteriaceae > Psychroflexus. Next base: position 16,606 of record CBFHKB010000025.1, on the reverse strand, counting down.
AGCTTCATCTACACCAACTAGTTGAAAATTTTGAAGCGTTCCATTCAACTTGAATTTTACTTGAGCCCCAAACCGAACTTCGTGTTGAGGTTGTTCTTTAAGGTCTATAACTTGTGCTGTATTTAGCCGTTCTTGAAGTAACTGTAATTGACCATCTATTTTAGTTATTTCTCGTCGACGCTCCGTATCATCGGTTATGGATAGCGTGGCACGTTGATGCTCTAAGTCCTTTTTTTCTTGTTCCAAGAGGTCTTTGCCAACATGGGTAACATAATTAGTTTGTCCTTCGGGTAAGGATGCTCTAGGCGGAATCACAATAGGTTCTTCTTGGTCACTTTCTTTTACAAATCCTCTACTCATATGTATTATAATTAAGCTGTCACGTATTTAATTCAACAATAAACAGTTTACATTATTTTAATATAGGGATTAATACAATTATATCAACTTGGTTTAACATTTAAATCAGAGCTGTTACCTTAGCATTTGTCTTTTTTTCTGTTAACTTAGTGAGATGAAGTTACCATACTGGGGCGTTTTAGGTTTAGGTCAAATCGCAACTACATTTGCTGAAGATTTAGTGCAAGTTCAAACTTCGCAACTTTACGGTGTTGCTTCTAGAAATTACACTAAGGCTAAGAGTTTTGCAACAAAGTTTCAAGCCCAAAAAGCCTATGGCTCTTATCAAGATCTTATTAACGATCCCGAAATAGATGTCGTTTACATAGCCACCCCACATGCTTTTCATTTTAAATGGGCTTTAGCATGTTTAAGAGCTAAAAAGCATGTGTTGTGCGAAAAGCCCATGTGTTTAAACGCTATACAGACAGAACGTTTAATAGCCGAGGCGAAACAGCAAAACTGTTTTTTAATGGAGGCTATTTGGACCCGATTTATGCCAACAATGCATCAAACTATAGCTCTATTAGATGCTAAGCGCATAGGAGATGTAGTAGCCGTTGAAGCCGATTTTGGTTTTAAACCTGATTATAATCCTCAAAGCCGACTGTTTAATCCGTCTTTAGGTGGTGGTTCGCTAATGGATATTGGCTTATATCCTATATTTTTAAGCTTATTGTTTTTAGGGTCTCCAAGCACTGTAAAAGCGATGGCTAGAAAAGCGCCCACAGGGGTTGATGCCTATTGTTCGATGATGTTTGATTATCCCAATGGTGAAAAAGCACTATTGAAGTCAACTTTTGAATTAGTTACAGCTACTGAAGCTTATATTTATGGGACCAAGGGCAGCTTGAAACTACATACCAGGTTTCATAAGTCTCAAAAGGTTGAAGTGTTTGATGAAGATCATAATTCAGTAGAGCTATTTCAGCTACCTTATCAAGGAAATGGATACATTCACGAAATAGAAGAGGTTAATAATTGTATTCTTCAACAACACATACAAAGTGATTTACTTCCATTAAGCTTCAGCTTAGAACTAGCCCAACTCTTGGATCGTGTAAAAGGTCAAATTGGACTTAAGTATGATACAAATCTGTAACAATTTCAGTTAAATGCCGTCTAATATAAAAATGAATATATGATTGTCACCACAACGAATACCGTAGAAGGAAAACCAGTTAAAGAATATATAGACTTGGTCACCGGCGAAACCATTATTGGTGCTAATGTTTTTAAAGATTTTTTTGCGAGCATAACCGATTTAGTCGGTGGTCGATCGTCATCTTACGAAAATGTGCTCCGTGAGGCTAAAGAAACAGCTGTGCAAGAAATGAAACAAAAGGCAGCGATTTTAGGTGCTAATGCTATTTTAGGAGTGGATTTAGATTATGAAACTTTAGGTAGTGCTAATGGAATGCTTATGGTTACAGCTTCAGGAACAGCCGTTAAAATCTAAAGCGCTTATTGTTTAGAGCTTATCCATTCCTTAGTGATTCGTTTTTTGTAACTCTTATAGAGTTGTTCAGGGTTATGGTTTAGGAGGTAGCGTTCTATGTATAACCGGTTGTAAATACCTTGTAGATTAAAGATGCCCATTTCTTTAAATAAGCGTGCTGAAGTGACTATTGGTGTTTGAATTACCTTAAACTTATAGCCTCTTTTGTAAAAACGGCTCACGATATCATGGTCCTCAAAAACCACGTAATTCTCGTCGAAACCACTAAGCTGTTTAAAAACCTTTTGTGTTATAAACAAGCCTTGATCACCGCCTCGACATACTGTAAAATTAAAGCGTGTAAACCAAGCAATTAATCGCAACCACCAATGCGAATCGTCAAATTTTAATCTAAAACAACCTGCTTGAGCATGGTTTAGGGCGTTTAGGATACGTTGGTCAAACCCATTTGGAGGTTGAGAGTCTAAGTGTAAAAAAAAGAGATGTTTATAGCCTGCAGCTTTAGCACCAGCATTCATTTGGACAGCCCGACCTTGGGGACTTTCAATTGTTTTGATGTAGGGAATACGTTTTAAAATGCGAGCAGTTCCATCGGTGCTTTGGCCGTTGACGACAATAAGTTCACAATTAGATTTATTAGCAATACGATTATGAATTTGGCCTAAGGCTTTTTTAACAATATGAGCTTCGTTATAAACAGGGATTATAATACTTAGCATGCTATTGTTTATTTAGTGCCCAGGAATAGTCTAAAAAATCTATTGTAGCGCTTCGCTTAATTGGGGTTTTGCTGTATTGGTTTAAAAAGTTAATAAGATGACCAGCACTGTTTTCGAAATCTGATTGATACCACTTAAAAATTTTAGAGAGCTCAAGGTGTTGGGGTGTTACTTTATTTCTTATTGAATTAATAAAATCTCTTGTAGCTTCTTCAAGTTGTACCTCCAGTCGAGATGCTACATAGGCTTTATTTGATAGTTTAGGACAAGAATAGGAAGCACAATTAATAGCAAAATGAATCCTTGGATCATCCATTTTTAATAAGCGTTTTTTTTCAATGTCATCAAGACTTAGACGCTGGTTTCCTAAGTTTGCAAACTCGATTTTAAAAGGTGATCTAATTATACTCCCGATATCTTTAATGCTGTTTACAGGATAATGGGTTAAAATCAATTTAATCGTATAGGCGTTGTAGGCATTAATTAAGTAGGCTTTTTTTTCAGCTTCAGTAAATAGGTTTGGTGTATAGTTTTGGTTAAGTTGAAATAAATACTGGTCGAGTTCGGCTTCTTTTGTTTTAAACCCGGCATAATTAACCAAGCCTTGGTCATTTACAAACGCTTTTAATAGTCGATCCCATGATTCATGTTGATGGATGCTTTGGCTCATAGCGGTTACACTGTAAAACAATAAACATAGAAGGGAGATGAATTTCATAAGCTATATGTTTTGCCATTGTTAATGGCCTTTACAACAATCAAGGTTAACCAATCTGAAATCGAAATTTAACATTAATATGATTTAGAAAAAAACGAATAGTCTACTAATTTAATAGAAATTATATACTTTTGCCGAAAATGGACTAAAACCGACCTAATGAATCACCTTTATATTACAGCAATTAAGGCAGCAATCGAAGCGGGCGATGAGATTATGCGCATATATGCTACCGATTTCGAAGTTGAATATAAGGCTGATGACTCACCCTTGACTATTGCCGATCAAGCGTCTAATCGTGTGATCATGTCTTATCTTGAACCTACCGAAATTCCAATAATAAGCGAGGAAAACAAAGCAATAGATTATCAAACGCGCAAAAACTGGCCGTCATGTTGGATCGTAGATCCTATTGATGGCACCAAAGAGTTTATTAAAAAAAATGGCGAGTTTACGGTTAATATTGCTTTAGTAGAACATCAAAAACCTATTTTTGGTGTTATTTATGTTCCTGCAACGCGTGAATTTTATGTAGGTGATGTTCATCAAAATAAAGCTATTAAATTCACGGTACCAACTACACCTTATGAGTTAGAAACCTTGCTGAATGATGCTAAAGTCTTAAGCCCTAAAACAAACACTGACACCATTGAAGTAGTAGGAAGTCGATCTCACATGAACGACGATACTAAAAACTTTATTCAATCTTTAGAACAACAGTATCAAAAACCAGTTGAAATTGTCTCTAAAGGAAGCTCTTTAAAATTTTGTTTAGTTGCAGAAGGTAAAGCCGATGTATATCCAAGATATGCTCCAACAATGGAGTGGGATACAGCTGCCGGTCAAGCTATTTGTAGTGCTGCAGGATTAAGTGTCATTAGTTTAGAGACCCAAAAAGAAATGATGTACAATCGTGAAAATTTACTCAATGGTTATTTTCATGTTACAAGCTTATCATGAGTGAAAATATAGTGATTCATAAGTACGATTTAAATCGTGAAAAACGTAATGAATTAAACCAGCATAAGTCTTTTGTAGTCTGGTTTACCGGCTTATCAGGTTCAGGGAAATCGACTATAGCTAACCAGTTAGAGGTGGCTTTATTTGAGCAAAATCGTCAAGTTTATAGTTTAGATGGCGATAACATTAGAAGTGGTATTAATAAAGGCTTAGGTTTTACCAAACAAGATCGTTTAGAGAATCTTAGACGAATTGCCGAAGTCGCTAAGCTTTTTGTAGATGCTGGACATATTACCATTGCTGCATTTGTATCCCCTTTACAAACAGATCGTGACCAAGTCAAAACCATTATTGGTGTAACCGATTTTATTGAAGTGTTTGTAGATACAAGTCTAGAAGAATGTGAACGCCGAGATGTTAAAGGCTTATATAAAAAAGCAAGATCAGGAGAAATTAAAAATTTTACGGGCATAGATGCACCTTACGAAGCACCAACGCAACCACATATTCATATTAAAACAGAAGATACCACAGTCGCTGAAGCGGTTCAGACGATATTAGAGTATTTGTCGACCAAAATTTAAGAAACCACCATTATGAATTCATATTATTTAAATTATTTAGAAGAACTAGAGTCTGAGGCCATATTTATTCTAAGGGAAGTTTGGGCACAGTTTGAAAATCCTGTGATTTTATTTTCAGGCGGAAAGGATTCTATTTTAGTGACACATTTGGCTAAAAAAGCATTCCACCCCGCTAAAATTCCTTTTGCGTTGCTGCATGTAGATACAGGTCATAATTTTCCGGAAACCATTCAATTTAGAGACCATTTGGTCAATCAATTAGGGGTTCGATTAATTGTAGGCTCAGTACAAAGCTCCATCGATCAAGGTCGAGTAGCTGAAGAAAAAGGGAAAAATGCAACCCGAAACGCTTTACAAATCACTACGCTTTTAGACAGTATTGAGGAGCATAAAATAGATTGTGCCATTGGAGGTGGTCGCCGTGATGAAGAGAAAGCAAGAGCTAAAGAACGTTTTTTTTCTCATCGAGATGACTTTGGCCAGTGGGATCCTAAAAACCAACGCCCAGAATTGTGGAACGTGCTAAATGGGAAACACTTTGAGGGTGAGCATTTCAGAGCATTCCCAATTAGTAATTGGACTGAAATGGATGTGTGGAATTACTTATTAAAAGAAGAAATTGAAATTCCATCACTTTACCTCGCACATGATCGCGAGGTGGTCTTAAGAAATGGTTCTTGGATTCCAAATTCAGCATTTTTAAAACTAGAGCCTAACGAAGAAATAGTTACTAAAAAAATTAGATTTAGAACCTTAGGAGATATCACTATTACAGGAGGTATTGAATCTGATGCTGATACAATGGAAAAAATTGTCGAAGAAGTTTCAACAATGCGGGAAACCGAGCGAGGCAATAGAACCGATGATAAGCGTTCTGAAACAGCAATGGAAGATCGTAAAAAAGAAGGCTACTTCTAGGCATTTCAACCCCATTAACCACAAAAGACTTTAACTAAGATGAAAATAGATAAAAATCAATTATTAAGATTTACCACCGCTGGAAGCGTAGATGATGGTAAAAGCACTCTTATTGGACGTTTGCTGTACGATTCTAAATCCATTTTTGAGGACCAATTAGCTTCCGTCGAAGAGACTAGTAAGAAAAAAGGTATTGAAGGTGTTGATTTAGCACTTTTTACAGATGGCTTAAAAGATGAACGCGAGCAAGGGATCACGATTGATGTCGCCTATCGATATTTTACCACACCCAAGCGCAAATTTATAATTGCTGATACTCCTGGTCATATTCAGTATACCCGAAACATGGTAACAGGTGCTTCAACAGCTAACGCCGCAGTGATTTTAATAGACGCCAGACATGGTGTAATCGAGCAAACTAAGCGTCATACATTTATTGCTTCTTTACTTAATATTCCGCATGTTATTGTGTGTATTAATAAGATGGACTTAGTAGACTATAAGGAAGAGGTTTACAACGAAATTGTTCAACAATTTGAAGAATTCTCTTCAAAATTACTCATAAAAGATGTACGTTACCTTCCTATTAGTGCTTTATTAGGTGATAACGTGGTGAACCGTTCAGAGCAAATGAACTGGTTTCAAGGCTCTCCGTTGCTTCATGAGTTAGAAACCTTACATATTAGTAGTGATATTAATAAAATTGATGCCCGTTTTCCAGTGCAAACAGTAATAAGGCCTCAGCGTGACGGGTATATTGATTACCGCGGTTATGCAGGCCGAATTTCAAGCGGAATTTACCGCGTTGGCGATGAAGTTGTGGTGCTGCCATCCGGTTTTACCTCTAAAATTAAATCGATGAATGCCGGTGAAAAAGAAGTGACTGAAGCCTTTGCGCCAATGTCTATTTCAATGACGTTGGAAGATGATATCGATATTAGCCGAGGTGATATGATTGTTCGTAAAAACAATCAGCCAGAATTACTTCAAGAGTTTGATGTTATGTTATGTTGGTTAAATAATAATCAAGCAAAACCTCGAGCTAAATACACAATAATGCATACCTCGAACGAGCAAAAAGCAATGATTAAAGAGGTCGTTTACAAAGTTAATATTAATACTTACGATCGGATTAAAGAGGATACTGCTTTAAAAATGAATGATATTGCAAGGGTTAAAATTAGGACAACGCATCGTTTAATGTTAGACTCTTACCGTGATAACAGAAACACTGGAAGTATTATTTTAGTAGATGATGCCACTAAAGAAACTGTAGCTGCAGGAATGTTAGTTTAGGAATAGATTATTACAATTTTTTTCATAATTTTAGCCAAAATATTATCATATGAAAACATTATTTAAATTATCATTAAGTGTATTAGCTTTTTTAGCATTTAGTATCTCTGTAAATGCCCAAGAAATTAATAAAGAAGAGATTACAGAAACCGCTGTAATGCAAGCTCAAAAAATAGGAGATCAAATGGAATTAAGTGAAGAACAAACCAATCAACTTAAGACCAGTATTATGAATTTTCATATGTCTAAGGCAAGGCTTGAAATGTCTGAACCAGGCTCTAAAGGATTGTCTAATCTTAAAAGACAAATTTATTCTGAATTCAAAACTCAAACTAAATCTATAGTAACACCCGATCGTTATGCTTATTTTATGAAGCTATACGACTCACTAAACTAAGTGTTTCTATTGATGATTAACCCCTAAATACAAAAAAGCCACTGATTAAAATTAGTGGCTTTTTTGTATAAAAACTATTAATAATAAGCATTTTTAATATAAATAAAGACTTATGTATTATTTGTCTTAGATTCGCAAAAAAAAATCAACCTAAAATGAATAGAATCACAATTGCTAAGGGAGATGGAATTGGTCCAGAAATTATGGATGCTACCCTGAAGGTTTTAAAAGCTACAAATGCAAATTTATCTTACGACGAAATCGAAATAGGTGAGAAAGTTTACCTGTCGGGTAATACCTCTGGAATTACAGATGAAGCTTGGGATACAATTAGAAAAAATAAAATCATCCTTAAGGCGCCTATAACAACACCGCAAGGAGGTGGTTACAAAAGTTTAAACGTGACTACACGAAAAACCTTGAACCTCTTTGCCAATGTAAGACCATGCCGCAGTTACGCGCCATTTATAGATACAAAACACCCTGAAATGGATGTGGTTATTATTCGTGAAAATGAAGAAGATTTATATGCTGGAATAGAGCACCGTCAAACTGATGAGGTCGAACAGTGCTTAAAATTAATTACACGTCCAGGTTGTGAGAAAATCATTAAATATGCCTTTGAATATGCGGTAGCCAATAATCGTAAGCGCGTAACGTGTTTTTCTAAAGACAATATCATGAAGCAAACTGATGGTTTGTTTAGACGTGTGTTTAATGAAATTCGCACTGAGTATCCTCAAATAGAAAGCGATCACTTTATTATAGATATCGCTTCAGCAAAGTTAGCTAATAACCCACAAGATTTTGATGTTATTGTAACGGCTAACCTCTACGGTGATATTATTTCAGATATTGCGGCTGAAATTTCAGGTTCAGTTGGTTTATGTGGTTCTAGTAATATCGGTGAAAAATGTCAAATGTTTGAAGCTATTCATGGATCAGCACCGGATATCGCAGGCCAAGGTATTGCAAATCCTACAGGCTTATTTATGGCGGCTGTACATATGCTTAACCATATTGGATTAAACCAAGAAGCGAAAACGATTGAGGCTGCTATACTTAAAACCTTAGAAGATGGTTTACATACCGCTGATATTTATGATGCAAAGCATAGCAAGAAAAAGTTAACCACGAGTGAATTTGCTGATGCCGTAATTGCTAATTTTGGTTCATTGCCTAATAAATTATCGGTAACTTCAACGGGAAAAGCCAGCCAACCTATTAAATTTCACCAGTATAAAGCCCAAGAACATAAAAAAGAACTAGTTGGTGTAGATGTTTTCTTACATCATAAAGATAGAGATCCTAATAAATTAGGAGAAGCTTTATCGAAAGTCACTTCAGCTAACTTAAAATTAATTATGATCACTAATCGTGGTGTTAAAGTATGGCCAAACGCTCACGAAGAGACCTTCTCAACCGATCACTGGCGCTGTAGGTTTTATGCAAATGGAGACCTAGTTAAAAAACAAGATTTAATTCACCTACTTCAACATTGCCTAGATCATGGTTTTGATGTGATTAAAACAGAGAACCTTTACACATTTGATGGCGAAAGAGGCTTCTCTTTAGGGCAAGGACAATAATTAAATGCTTGATAATAAGTGTGATTATAGAATAAAAGCAAAATCAAATTTGCTATTAAAATTTATAATCGTAAATTTGCACGCCTATTTCGAGACTGAAATAGGTAATAAGGAATGTTTAATTAAAAAAGTTAAGTGTGAACACATTAAGTTACAAAACAGTTTCTGCTAACAAAAACACTGTTAATAAAGAGTGGGTTTTAGTAGATGCTGAAGGTCAGTCGCTTGGTCGTTTAGCTTCAGTTGTAGCAAAAATGCTACGTGGCAAACACAAGCCAGACTTTACACCGCACGTTGACTGTGGGGATAACGTAATTGTTATCAATGCATCAAAAGTTAACTTGACGGGTAAAAAGTGGGACGCTAAAGAGTACTTAAGATACACCGGTTATCCAGGTGGTCAAAGAAGCTTGAAAGCGCAAGAATTATTTGATAAGAACCCAGAAAAACTTATCGAAAAATCTGTAAAAGGAATGTTGCCTAAAAACAAATTAGGATCAGCATTATTTAGAAATCTTCGTGTTTTTACAGATGCAGAGCATAATTTAGATGCTCAAAAGCCAACAAAAATTAACCTAAATGAACTCGTTTAATGGAGACAATTCACAAAATAGGTCGTAGAAAAAAAGCAGTTGCAAGGGTTTATCTTTCTGAAGGAAAAGGTGAAATTACCGTAAACAAAAAGAAAGTAAACGATTACTTTACAACTGGACCTTTGCTTTACAAGATTGGTCAAGCGTTCGAATTAACTGAAAACACAGGTAAATTTGATGTTAACGTTAACGTTTTTGGTGGTGGGATTACAGGTCAAGCTGAAGCAATAAGACTTGCCATATCAAGAGCGTTATGTGAGATTAATCCTGAGTATAGACTCGCTCTTAAGCCTGAAGGTTTATTGATGAGAGATCCAAGAATGGTCGAACGAAAAAAATTCGGTCAAAAGAAAGCAAGAAAGAAATTCCAATTCTCAAAACGTTAATTGGACAGGCTGCATAGCCGCTTAAAAATTAAATTAATTGTTATTTGTTGTTACGGGTAAACCCCCTAATTAGTTTAGCATCTAAATGAATAAGGCCAAATTTAATTTGCCACTTATTTGTTGCTACCTATAAACAAGAACGTAAACTATTAAAAAAATGGCAAAAGAAGTAGAAGTTAAAGAACTACTAGACGCAGGTGTTCACTTTGGACACTTGACAAGACGATGGAATCCTAATATGGCACCATACATTTATATGGAGCGTAATGGTATTCACATCATCAACCTATATAAAACCGCTGCTAAAATGCAGGAAACTGCAGATGCTTTAGCAAAAATAGCAGCTAGTGGTCGCAAAATTTTATTTGTGGCAACTAAAAAACAAGCGAAAGAAATTGTTGCTGAAGAAGCTAAACGTGCTAACATGCCTTACATTACTGAAAGATGGCCTGGCGGTATGTTAACTAACTTCGTAACTATTCGTAAGTCTGTTAAAAAAATGACATCGGTAGACCGTATGAAAAAAGACGGCTCTTTTGACTCTTTGTCTAAAAAGGAAAAGCTTCAAGTTAACCGTATGAGAGCAAAATTAGAAAAGAATTTAGGTTCTATTTCTGATATGACAAGACTTCCAGCTGCTTTATTTGTTGTTGATACATTAAGAGAACACATCGCTGTTAAAGAGGCACAAAAATTAAACATTCCAGTATTTGCAATGATCGATACTAACTCTAATCCAAGAGATGTCGATTACGCAGTGCCTGCCAACGATGATGCTTCTAAATCGATCCAGAAAGTTGTTTCTTATATGTCTGACGCTATCGTTGAAAGTGTAAGTGCAAGACAAGAAGCTAAAGAAGCCGAGAAAAAAGAAGCTGAAGCTAAAAAAGCCGAAGCTAAAAAAGTCGCTGATCAAAAAGCTGCTGAACTAAAAGAGGAGAAAGCTAAAGAAGAAAAAGCTAAAGAAGAAGCGAAGACTTCTGAAGCTAAAGAAACTAAAGAGTCTTAATTCTTTTTAAAACTAATTACTACTATATTTTTAAAGTCGTTTGAACTGCATGCAATTCAAACGACTTTCACATTAAATTTAAAAATTAAGTTATGTCTAAAATAACCGCTGCAGAAGTAAATAAATTAAGAAAAGCCACGGGTGCTGGTATGATGGACTGTAAAAAAGCACTTGTTGAAGCCGAAGGTGATTTCGACAAAGCTGTTGAAGTCCTTAGAAAAAAAGGTCAAAAAGTTGCTGCTAAGAGAGCCGATAGAGATTCTTCTGAAGGTGCTGTAATTGCTAAAGTAAACACAGATCATTCTAAAGGTGTAATTGTTTCATTAAACTGTGAAACAGATTTCGTTGCCAAAAATGATAGCTTTGTTGCAATGGCAACAGAATTAGCCGAATTAGCTTTAACGGCTAACTCTAAAGAAGAATTACTTAAAAAAGACTTCAATGGTCTTTCTGTAGAAGAAAAACTTGTTGAGCAAACAGGTGTAATCGGTGAAAAACTTGAAATTGGTGCTTTTAAAACATTAGAGGCGGCATTTGTAGGTTCTTACATTCACGCTGGTAATAAAATAGCTGTTCTTACAGGACTTTCAACAGCTGGAGATCAAGCTGCTGAAGTGGCAAAAGACGTTTCTATGCAAGCTGCTGCTATGAACCCAGTAGCCTTAGATGAAGAAGGTGTAGATGAAGCAACTGTGCAAAAAGAAATTGAAATTGCTAAAGATCAACTTCGTCAAGAAGGTAAACCTGAAGCTATGTTAGATAAAATTGCACAAGGTAAATTAAAACGATTCTTTAAGGATAATACCTTAGTGAACCAAGCCTTTATTAAAGATAATAAAACTTCTGTTGCAGCTCACGTTAAATCTAATTTAGGTGATGATGCAAAAGTTGTTGCTTTTGAACGTGTAGCCTTAGGGTAATTAAACGTTTATAAATTTGTTAAAAAGCTAGTTAGAGATAACTAGCTTTTTTGTTTGTATAATTTTAAAAAGTAAAGCCTATATGCTTAATCATTATCTTTAATACCTATATTTGTAACACATATCTAAGTCCATGCAATACAAGAGAATTTTACTAAAACTTTCAGGCGAAGCCCTAATGGGAAACCGACAATATGGTATAGATCCTGACCGACTAAACGATTATGCTAGAGAAATAAAATCAATTATAGATCAAGGTGTTCAAGTAGCTGTTGTCATAGGTGGAGGTAATATTTTTAGAGGCGTAGCAGGGGCAAGCAAAGGCATGGATCGTGTTCAAGGCGATCATATGGGGATGTTAGCCACTGTAATTAACGGCTTAGCCTTACAAAGTGCCTGTGAAGATCACGGCATAGAAACACGATTGCAATCGGCTATAAAAATAAATGAAGTAGCTGAGCCTTTTATTCGTCGTAAAGCTATGCGACATCTTGAAAAAGGTCGCGTTGTCATTTTTGGAGGAGGCACAGGAAATCCATATTTCACAACAGATTCTGCTGCGGTGTTGAGAGCAGTTGAAATTGAGGCTGATGTAATTTTAAAAGGGACAAGAGTCGATGGTATCTATACCGAAGATCCTGAACAAAATAAAAATGCCACTAAATTTGACTTTATAAGTTTTGACGATGTATTGAAAAAAGGCTTAAAAGTAATGGATACAACAGCCTTTACGCTCAGTCAAGAAAATGAATTGCCTATTATTGTGTTTGATATGAATACAACTGGTAATTTATATAAAGTTGTATCGGGTGAAAATATTGGGACAAAAGTAAATTTATAATATACAAAGACATGAATGAAGATGTAGATTTTGTTTTGGATAGCACAAAAGAAGCTATGCAAAATGCCATTAAGCATTTAGAAAAGCAACTTGTAAATATTAGAGCTGGGAAAGCTAACCCAACAATGCTTAGCTCTGTGATGGTTGAGTATTATGGGTCAATGACGCCTTTAAGTCAAGTGAGTAATATTAATACCCCAGATGCGCGAACACTCTCTATACAACCGTTTGAAAAAAGCTTAATTCCTGAAATTGAAAAAGGAATTATGAATGCTAATTTGGGTTTTAATCCTTCTAACAACGGTAATAACGTTATTATAAATGTGCCGCCACTCACCGAAGAGCGACGACAGCAACTAGCTAAACAAGCTAAAGTTGAAGCTGAAGAGTCTAAGATAGGTGTTCGGAATGATAGAAGAAATGCTTTAGCTGAATTAAAAAAATTAGACTTACCAGAAGACAACCAAAAAGATCTAGAAGAGGATATACAAAAATTAACAGATCAGTTTGTAGCTAAGATTGATGCTGTTTATGTGGCAAAAGAAAATGAAATCATGACAGTCTAACCACTGCGATTAAGTTATAAAGTTTGAAAATAATTGGTCTTATACTTAGCTTTTGCTATTTCAGTTTTGCACTAGCTCAGTCTAATACTAAGTTGCATTATGTTTTAGATCAAGATCAAACTAATATTCAGACCGCTATACTCTTTAACCACCAAGATGTGAAATTTCAAAAAACCTCTGGTGGTTTTTTATTAGATGCTCACCAAAAAGATTCTTTAAGAATTTATGTGCCAGGTTCAGGAGTCTTTGAGTTTTCAGGTGATAAATACCAAAGTCTTCAGCTATATTATAGCAGCCAGCTACATCCTTTAAGCCATTCTCAGTCCCAAATTTTTGAACTTGCTTACCAAAACTCGTCTCAATTAAACTATTCAGCTACAACTTTTGAGCGCACTAAGATTTTAAGTACAGATCAAACGGTTCCTGTTTTTGATTTAAAAAAATCAAGTCAAATTCGCGTATATAAACGTCAAGTCAAGCAAGAAGTCAATGATTTGAAGCTTGAAGGTTTTGAAGTGGTCAACCAAAAAATGTTAAGCCAAGATGTCTTTGGTTTTAATGTTTTTACCCCCCAATTTGAGCTCTTTAGAACTTCAGTCTTCTCGCCATTAGGTTCGAGAAGGCATAGGGTTTACAATTTTTATTCGGTGGCTGATACTAAGCATTACTTGTTGATATATTTTCAATCCAAATCAAAACAAAACTCAAATTACGGTTATGTTTTAATCGATAAGAGTAAACCAACCGTAACTTACCTTCAGCTTTATATAGGTAAGGTGTACGACTTAAACGCTCAGGTTAGGTTTGATAAAACTACGGGCTTACCTTTAGAACAGGAATTGTTAATCAAACCTACAAACTCAGGAAAAAAGCTTTCTTTTTTTGGTGGTGGGATAAATTTTGGCCAACTACAAACTAAAACCAAATCATCTCGGGGGTCTAAAGAACTTCAATTTGTTCGTGTGTTTAAAGAATCTGCTATTTTAAGTCAACACCAATTAGAACAAACTGTAAATACTTCATTTAATAGTGATTTGCCAAGATTAACGGATACCAGTTGGGAGACGCTAGCAAAAGCCTTTTTAACCGAGGAGCAAGGCTTAGAAACTAATTTATCAACTTATGTTGAAGAGCGTAATCTCTATGCTAGAATAAGAAGAATAAATGCCTTTGAGCAAGGGTTTTTACCTATAAGTAGTTTTGATGTTGACTTAACGAGATTAGTAAAAGTTAATAATTATGAAGGTTTTAGGCTAGGTTTAGGTTTACAGACTAATAATCAATTTTCAAAAACGTTCAGGTTAGGGGCATACACGGCCTATGGAACTAAAGATACGAGCTTTAAATATGGCTTTGCTTCTGGTTATAATTTTAATAGTTCAACAAACACTTGGCTAAATGTACATTATGCTAATGATATTAAAGAGGTTGGTACCAATGCCTTTTTGACCGATCAGCGCGTCTACTCAGTCTTCGAGCCTCGTTTGGTTAATATTACCTACTTTTTTAAATATGAAAGCATTGGCTTGAGCTTACAACACAATTTTACACCACAACTTCTTTCAGAATTAAGACTTCAAAAAATAAATATAGATCAAACTAGGGACTATCTGTTTAATACAAATGAAGATAGCTTTACTAATTATAACTTATCTACAGCAAAATTTAGTTTACGCTGGATGCCTAATTCTAAAACGATACGTTTAAATAAACGAACTTCTTTAGTTCAAGAAAACACCCCTTCATTTAGTGCTCAAATTGAACAGAGCTTTGCAAATTTATTAGAAGGAGACTTAAACTTTACACGGCTAAGTGCTAAAGCTAAATTTGATTATCTACACTCTAACGGGCAACAAACTGAATTTAGCCTTGAAGGCAATCTTGGTTTTGGCGATATACCCATTACACACACCTTTCATGCGTTGCCTAATAGTCCTAATAAAGACCGAATTATCAATCGATTTTCAGTTGCTGGGGTTAAAAGTTTTGAGACCATGTATTTTAATGAGTTTTTTAATACACGCCAAGCTACTTTACACATGAAACATAAACTTAATCCTTTTAAGATTTCGTCTTTAGTACAACCACAGTTGGTGCTTATAAGCCGTCATGCGATTGGAGGATTTAGTGATATAGAGCGACATGAATTTATTGAATTTAATACTTTAAACCACCCTTTTAATGAGGCGGCAGTAGAATTAAACAATATTTTGTACGGCTTTGGTTTAAGTTTTGCTTACAGGTATGGCACCTATCATTTACCTGTTTTTGAAGATAATATTTCATTTAAATTTACATTTTACCTAAAGCTTTGATTTTAAGTTTGAAATAAGCGTGGGTTTTATACATTTGCAACTTCTAATTTAAGATTATGCAAAAGCTATTTAGCTTTGGGTTTTGGAATACAATCGCAGGTATGATATTAAGAAATAGAATCTTAATTATCAGCCTACTGGTTCTTTGTACAGTTTTTTTAGCCTTTCAGTGGCAAAATATGCGTTTTTCATATTCTGAAGCTAATTTACTTCCTGACGATGCAGAGATTAACAAGGAATACCAAGCTTTTGAACATATTTTTGGTACTGATGGTAACTTGGTGAGTATCGCCACACAAGACTCGACTATTTTTACAATAGAAGGTTACCAAGATTGGGTTGGACTGGCTAAGACTTTAGATACCATACCAGAAGTTAAATCGGTTTTAGGAATTCATAACTTAAAAGAATTAACCAAGAAAGAGAATCCTAAGCGATTTGAGTTTTCTCCTATTCTCGGTGTTAAGCAGAACCTGACATCTAAAGAAAACTTAAAACGTTTTAAGAAAAAAATATTTAGTGAATTACCCTTTTATGAAGGGCTTTTGTTCAATTCGACTTCCCAAACAGTTCAAACAGCGGTTTACCTTAGAGATGATGTAGTCGATAATGAAGCACGAAAAGATTTTGTGCTTAATAAACTTCAGCCTCTTATTCGCCAATTTAAAGAAGAGACACAAATTGACGTCAAGGTTTCGGGTATGCCCTACATCAGGACACTTAATTCCCAAAATATTGTTGGTGAAATACAATGGTTTGTTTTAGCGGCATTATTGGTAACCTCTTTTATTTTCTTTTTCTTTTTCAGGTCGTTTAGAGCTACAGTCATAGCAATGTTTACAGTTATTGTAGGAACTATGTGGGCGTTTGGATTTCTAGGGCTCATAGGTTACGAAATCACAGTTTTAACCGCTGTGATCCCACCACTAATCATCAT
>CBFHKB010000024.1:0-20364 GCA_965656295.1 Psychroflexus sp. | reverse complement strand
AATGTAGATAATATCGTCTAAGCAAATTTTGGTATCAGGACGTATTTCATCAATATATTTTCGACCACGCTTAATTGCGAGTACTGTGAGCTGAAAGTTTTTACCAATTCCTGAGTCTTGAATGGTGTTTCCAACAATAGGATTGTCACGGTGTTGCACATGTAAAGTAGCTACTTCTTTATTAGGAATATTGAGGTGTTTAAACACTGCCTTGCTCGATATGGGTTTTAAACTGGTTAAAACTTCATAGTCGGCAGATCGAATTTCCCTAACAATAGATGAGATATCGTCTTGAGTAATCATATATTGCTTTAAAACTCGCGTAAAAATCTCTATTGAAGTTTCAAATTCTTCAGGTATAACCTCATCAGCCCCTATCTTCATGTTTTCTTCAATTTCGTTTACAAATCGAGTTCTCACAATAATATATACGGTTTGCGAGAATAACCGAATTGACGAAATAATTTGTTTTGTGGCCACGGGATCTGAAATCGCTATGACAACCACACGTGCTTTTTGAACATTTACATGTTTCAAAATTTGAGCTTCTGCAGCATCTCCAAACACAATTGGTTGATTATTTGACTTTGCAGCTTGAATTTCATCGTAATCCATTTCTACAATCACATAAGGAATTTCAATTTGTTGAGCAACACGTGAAATGTTTTTTCCATTTATCCCATAACCCACAATTATCACATGATCTTCCCAATTCTGGTATTGTTCTTCTTCCTGAGAACTCATGGATAAGCGCTGAGCATTAAGACGTTTTTTAACACGTTTTGGAATAGAAACTGTGGCTATAAAACGACTTAATCGTTCAGATTTTTGAATAAAAAATGGCGTAAGAGCCATAGTCATAATAGAGACCGCTAAAAAATACTGATACAAATCTTGCTGAAGTAAATCGTTTTGTACACCTACCGTTGAAAGTAATAACGAAAATTCACCCACCTGAAATAGAGAAAATGCGCCTAAAAGTCCTACTTTGGGACCAAGCTGAAGTATTTGTGAAGTAATAAAAACTACCACTATTTTAAGAAGTAAGACTATCAACACGAAAATCAAAATATAATGCAAGTGGTAAGCAAAAAATCTAATATCTAAAAGTGAACCCACCGAGATAAAAAAGAAGCTGATGAAAATTTCACGAAATGGAAGTACATTAGCCGTAGCTTGATGACTATACTCAGATTCAGATATGATTAAACCAGCAAAAAAAGCACCTAAAGCAAGAGAAAGCCCAACCGCACTTGTTAACCAAGCAATAGCAAAGCAAAACACAACCGTAGTTAATATAAAAAGTTCTTTGTTTTTAGTTTGTACCACCGCTCTAAACACTTGTGGTACTACAAAGCGTTGCAATATGTAAACTACTACACCAAGGCCTGTTAATTTCAAAACAAGTAAGCCTACCGTTTCCCAAACATTAGCTGTTTTACCCGCTAAGATTGGCGTTACTAACATCATAGGTACCACTATAATATCTTGAAAAATAAGAATCCCTAAAGCTAAGCGGCCTTGTGGCGATTGTATTTCACCGCGCTCTTGTAACAATTTTAAAACAATAGCTGTACTGCTTAGTGCAATTAAAAAGCCAATAAATATTGAAGTATTTACACTTAACCCATACAAAGTAGCTAAGACAGCTACAATAGCGATACTAAAGCTTACCTGGACTCCACCTCCTAAAAACACAGTGCGTTTTATCTTCATAAGCCCGCTAAAAGAGAGCTCAATCCCAATCACAAACAGTAAGAAAATTATTCCAATTTCAGAAAGCAACTCTACTTCATGCTGTGAACTCAGCAAATGAAAAGCATTTGGACCTACAATAATACCTGCTAACAAAAAGCCAAGAATAGAGGGCAATTTTAACTTTTGAAAAGCTAAGATGATTACAATTGATATGCCTAAAACAACAACAATTTCTTTAAGAAGAGGTATTTCCATAAAGCTAAAATAAGTAGTTATTTAACATATAAAAATAGATTAACTCAAACTTTTAGAAATTAAGCACGTGGATGAAATTTATGGATAGTGTCTCTTAAGTGAGTTTGATTTAAATGCATGTAAACTTCCGTGGTCGTAATACTTTCATGTCCTAGCATTTGTTGGATCGCACGCAAATCTGCCCCATTTTCTAACAAATGTGTTGCAAACGAATGTCTAAAAGTGTGTGGACTTATTTTTTTTTCGATTCCAGCAGTCTGGGCTAAGCTTTTAATAATTGTAAAAATCATAGCACGTGTAAGCTGTCTGCCACGTCTATTTAGAAACAAAATATCTTCAAACCCCTTTTGTATAGTTTGATGACAACGCATTTCATCTTTATAGAATTTAATGTATGTAATCGTATAATCACTGATGGGTACAAAACGCTGCTTATCACCTTTACCAACCACATTTATAAACGACTCTTCAAAATATAAATCCGAAAGGCGCAAATTAATAAGCTCGCTCACCCGTAAACCGCAACCGTAAAGTGTTTCTATAATAGCCTTGTTCCGTTGTCCTTGTTGGGAAGACATATCTATCGCATCAAGCAATTCATCAATCTCCTTAGTGCTTAAGGTATCAGGTAGCTTACGGCCAATTTTAGGCGAATCTATTAGTTGGATGGGATTATCTTGACGTACATCTTCAAATACCAAATAATCAAAAAAACTTTTTAAGCCTGAAATTAATCGAGCTTGACTTCGTGCCGTTGATAATTTAGATTGTTCATAAATAAATGGCCGAACATCTTCGACTGAAATTTCAGTTGGGCTTAGGATTAATTGATGTGCTTCTAAATAAGCTTTAAGCTTCTCAACATCCATTTGGTAACTAGTTACCGTGTTTAGCTGAAGCCCGCGTTCTAGCTTTAAGTAATACACAAAATCCCGAATTGCATGACTCCACTTCATAAGGCTTCACAATATTTTTGTAATTTAGCAACCTAATAATTAGGTATGAAAATTCACATTATCAATGGACCAAATTTAAATAAACTTGGCCAACGTGAACCTCAAATTTACGGTAATAAAAGCTTTAAAGATTATTTTACTGAATTGCAGTTTAGCTACAAATCAATCGAGCTTTCATATTTTCAATCAAACATTGAAGGAGAACTGATCTCCGAATTACAAGACTGTGATGATGTTGATGGCATTATTTTAAATGCCGCAGCTTACACCCACACTTCTATCGCCATAGCCGATGCTATAAAAAGTATTTCAACACCTGTAATTGAAGTGCATATTTCTAACACGTATCAACGCGAAGAATACAGAAAACACTCTTACATAACACCTGTAGCTGCAGGCTGCATTTTAGGTTTTGGTTTAAACAGTTATGCTTTAGCTATTGAGAGTTTTTTAGTTTAAAAGAAGCCATAAAAAAAAGAGCCGTTAAAGGCTCTTTTTTTTATGGCAATCAACTAAAATTAGTTTTTATACTTTTTAGAGTACCGCTTATAAAGTTTGGTCTGGTGAGACTCTAAACTTATATCGCGGCCTTGTATAAATGCGTTTAAAAGCACATTACCTTGCATATCTAAAGCATCACCTTCGCTAATAAACAGGGTGGCATCTTTGCCTACTTCTAAAGATCCAATTTGATCGTCCATCCCTAAAATTTTAGCTGTGTTAAGGCTTATCATTTGTAAGGCTTGTTCTTTGTCTAAACCATAAGCTGCGGCTGTACCTGCGTAAAATGGTAAATTTCGAGAATTCATTCGTTCCATTTGGCCACTTCCTTCAAGAGCTACTAACAAGCCCGCATCGTGTAA
The DNA here is from genome assembly GCA_965656295.1 of Psychroflexus sp. Taxonomy (GTDB): domain Bacteria; phylum Bacteroidota; class Bacteroidia; order Flavobacteriales; family Flavobacteriaceae; genus Psychroflexus. The sequence goes on along the minus strand of CBFHKB010000024.1, from coordinate 16,592 downwards.
TAACTTAGGAAGCTTATAAGGCAAATCATAATCATCATCTTGGAAGTTTGGCACTTGGTGCACGCGTTGAATCAAAACCGAAATATCGGCTGATTTTAACTCGTTTGCAACTTTATGTGCATGGTAAGCACCAACAATCGTTAATTGAGGTAAGTCTAATTCCCGCTTAAATGCAATCACATCTCTAATTTCTTTTTCACCAAAGACGTGTATAAACAAACGCTTTGATCCATCAAACACCCCTTGCATGGCTTCCTTTTCAAGATCTCTTTCGGCACCTCCTGTGTAAACTTTAGCCGCTTTAAAATAAGCTAAGACGTCATCAACTTCAGGTTGGTAGTTTTTATTTTGCTCGTAACGTCTATCGGGGTCGTACCAGTTACCACTTCTTCTAAAACCGTAAGGCCAATTAAGGTGTAAGCCATCATCTTCTTTTAGTATGGCATCTTCCCAATTCCAAGCATCAAACTGCACTACGGAAGATGTCCCAGAAATACGACCGCCTTGAGGTGTAATTTGCCCCATTAAAACGCCATTAGGTCGCATACTTTCAACTACCTTACTTTCGGTATTATAAGCAATAATACTTCTCACGTGAGGTAACATTTTGCCTAATTCATCTTCATCATCGGTTGCTGCAACGGCATCAATTTCAACTAGACCCAAGGTTGAGTTTGGCGCTATAAATCCTGGATAAACGTGTTTAGACTCAGCTTCAATAATGCGTCCTTTAGCATTTGAAGCATCAGATCCTACATAAACCAATTTACCATCTTCAAATACAATGGTCGCTTTATCTATAACCTCGCCATTGCCAATATGTGCCGTAGCTCCGACAATACTAATAGGTTGTTCTTGCTTTGGTGCTGGAGTTTGTTGAGCGAAGCCTAAACTGGTCAAACAAACAATTAGGGCAAAACTTACTATGTTTAATGTTTTCATGTTACTGGTGTTTATGATTTAAGTGATCTAAACTATCACAGTGTAAAAATTCTTTTTCCTTTTTCTTAATAGGCTGTGTTTTTAAGCCTTTATTTTTAGCACTCATCATTTGATTGATCAAAAGATTACGTTCTTCTTGAATTTCTAAACGACGTGCTGCATCTTTTTCAAGATCAAAATAAACCACCCCTTCTATCATTGTTTTTTCGGGTTTAGCATAAATACTTAGTGGATGCGCATTCCATAAGACTAAATCTGCATCTTTACCTTCTTCAACCGTTCCTACACGATCGTCTATATGAAGAAGCTTAGCAGGATTAAGAGTCACAAATTTCCAAGCATCTTCAGCTGAAACATCACCGTATTTCATGCTTTTAGCTGCCTCTTGATTTAAACGTCTAATCATTTCACCATCGTCTGAGTTAATCGCTACCGTGACACCTTGCTCATGCATGATGGCTGCGTTGTATGGAATAGCATCGTTGACTTCATACTTATAAGCCCACCAATCACTAAAGGTTGAACCTCCGGCACCATGATTTTTCATTTTATCGGCCACTTTGTAACCTTCTAAAATGTGGGTAAAGGTATTTACCTTAAAGTTAAATTGATCGGCGACTTTCATGAGCATATTAATTTCACTCTGCACATAAGAGTGACAGCTAATAAAACGTTCGCTATTTATGATTTCTAATAAAGTTTCGAGCTCTTCGTCAACTCGATACTCCTCTCCAGAAGCTTTTAATTCGCCATATTCTTTAGCTCTATTGAAGTAATCTATAAAAACTTGCTCTACACCCATACGGCTTTGCGGAAATCTTGAATTACCACCCCAATTGGACTGTTTAACATTTTCACCTAATGCGAATTTGATAAACTTTGGGGTATTATCGTACACCATTTCTTCAGCAGATTTACCCCATTTCAATTTCAATATCGCTGAACGCCCACCAATAGGATTTGCTGAACCATGCAAGAGTTGAATTGAAGTCACACCGCCTGCCAATGCGCGATAAATACTAATATCGTCTGGATTAACAGCATCTTCCATTTTTACTTCAGCTGAAGAATTATGTCCGCCTTCATTTACAGATGAAGCTGCAATGTGTGAGTGTTCATCAATTATACCTGCAGTTAGGTATTTTCCTGTAGCATCTATAAGGTTTGCTCTTCGGTTTTTTAAGTTTTGACCAATGGCTTCAATTTTTCCATTTTTAACTAACACATCGTAAGACTCTAAATTACCTTGATCTGTCCCTGTAATGATCGTAGCATTTTTAAACAGGGTAAGTTCAGATTCTGGATCTGGCGTTGGTAACCCATAAGCCATATTAGGGTAAGAAACCGATACTAATTCTGGAGACGCTTTTGGTGAAGAGTTATCGTCTTTTTCTTTCTTGATCTCTGAAGCTGATGCTGCTTGACGTGAAGCTGTAAAACGAGTTTCTTCTCCTGAAGCTAAAACAGCTTTCCCACTTATAACTGAGGGTTGTTCTGAGATTTTAGCTGAAAGCACTCGATAAGTTTCATCACTTTCAGATTCAGTTGGTATAATAAGTCTTAACCAATTGTTTTTAAAACTTAACTTAGTTTTGTAAAGAGTGGTATCACGCTTAACTTCAGCCTTGAATTTATTTCCAGTTTTAGAAATAGTTAAATCATAAGTTGTATTGGCTAACTTTAATTCATATTGCCCCGTAATATCAATTTCATTAATATCACTAAAAATATGGCGATGACCTTGCACCCAGTTTTCAACCACCTCAGCATCTTTAGTAAACAATGGCTTTGAAGTAATTATAAAGTTAGCTATTTTGCCTTCTTCTAAGGTTCCTAGACGATCTGAAACTTTCAAAATGTTAGCCGGAATCGTGGTTAATGCAGCAAGAGCTTTTTCAGGATCTAAACCTAATTCAACCGATTTTTGTATGCGTTTGTGAAGAATAGCCGGATCTTTTAAATCTTTAGACGTAAAAGCCACTTCAACGCCTTCTGCCATTAGCATCATCGCATTGGCTGGTGCTTGTTGCCAGTGTTTCATATCACTTAAGCTTAAGAAATCTCTGAGATAAGGATCTTCAACATCGTAAGCTGCAGGATAATTAAGTGGTAAAATAAAACGGGCATTAGTTTCGGCTATAGTCTTCGCTCGTTTATACTCGTCGCCACCACCAATAATCGTATATTGCACACCAAATTGATCACCTATTTTATCTGCTCGAAGGGCATTTAAATAACTTGAGGCATTAAATACTTGAGGCAAGTCTTGATGAGCTAAAAAAGCCTCAATAGCTAAATCTTTTTCTTTAATTAAGCCTTTTTTATAAGCTTCTGTATCATGATAAAATTGACGTAATAAGGCCGTAAACCCCATAATGGAGCTTGGATAGGCTTGTTGAGATTGTTGACTCTTATCAAATGCAAAATATTGAGCAGAATTTGGCTTTAGTAGGTTTTGATTACGGTTATCATTTTGTTGTAACGCATATAAAGCGCTTGTACCGCGAACAAACGCATCGGCTACATGCGTGTTTACTGCGCCAAAACCGGCTTTACGCATTGATTTAGCCTTGGTTTCATCAAAATTAAAGTGTGCAACAGCATCTTGTTCAGGACGTACATGGTCATTCCAATAATAGCCCTTACGATTAGGATCGTATTGCGGTTGTGATCTTCTTGGAGCATTGGGTAATTCTTTGATCCCAAAGTCTGAATACGTTTCTATAAATGAAGGGTAAATATGTTTCCCCTTAGCATTAACTACAACTGTATTTTTTGGAAAATTTTCATCTCCAAGGTTTACAATCACACCATCCTTAAACAGCAAACTTGAATTTTCTAGCGTTTTTTGGGGTGAGATATGAATGGTTGCATTAGTAATGGCATAATAAGTAGAAGTTGTAGATTTAACCGCCTTGCTGTCTGGAAAATAATCCTGAGCAAAACCTGCCAATCCAAGACCCCATACTAATAAGAATAAGTAATGTTTCATAGGAACAAATTTTGATTAAAATAAATTATAAACAGTATGATAATTCACTAAAAGCCCAGTCACATAACTATAGGTTTCTATCCCTTTAGGTTGATTGTTGGCTTTTAAAAAATTATCATACACGAATTTCATCATTTTTTCACTGTAACCGCTGTAATAAGCCCAAAATTCTCTGGACGTCTTATATTGCTTAATAACGCCTAAATTAACGTCATCTACGATAGCGTCAAATTTTAATTGGTCGCGATTATATATGTCGTTTAGACTAGACTTTAAGGCGAAAGTTAAACCGGCATAACGTAGATGTGGATTTGAAGATTTTATGCAAACCAGTGCACCTATAAAATTAGCTTCATTTTCTTTAGCGTAACCTAATTGGTGACTAATTTCATGAGCCATGGTCGTTGGCCACTTAAATTGAGGCATATTTGAATTGTACTGAGCCTCTTTGGTAAACGGGTTTAAATAACCGCTAAACCCTGCATAACTAAGCGGAATAGACCATAAAGATGGTTTTATAGAGGCCACTGGATAATCAAGTTCAGGAACCCGAATTAAAGGGTTTTGGTAGGCTTTATAAACCATTTGCTGAAGTTCGAAGGGCTCAAAATTAAATTTTAGGGCTATCGAATCATGAGAAACTAAAGCTAAGTGAACTTGATTAGTCTCTTGGACTAAATCACATGTAAAATCAATTAATTCTTGTGTTGTATAAACAGGTTTTAAACCGAGATCTTGATCTAAGCTCGTTTTGGTATAATTAAACCCCCAAAACAAATTAAAAAGTAAATAAAATAAGGCTACAAAACCAAAAAACTTCACTAACCTATGCCAACGATTCGATTTAATTTTCAAAAACCGATAAATAGAAATTACCCCCCAAAAAGCCAAAAACGCATACCCTAAATCACCAACCGAAATTGAAATCCAACCTAAACTCAAAAGCTGAGCATAGGTTATAAAGTCATAAAAAGACACATACCAATTAACGTAGCTTGGATGCTCATAAAACCAAGACAAAAAAAATAACTGTAATGGAACTAAGCCTATACAAACAAGGTAAAACCAAGTGGTGATTTTTAGACGTTTTTTATGCAAATTAATTTCTTGTAGACTTAATCCAAACTTAAACAATTTAAGTTAATCCTCATATTTTTATTGTATTTTTGAAGGCGTCAAAACACAACATTTTAATTCACCACACCATGGTAGTTTTCTTCAAAGCCCAAAAGACGCAATATTACGTAGTTCAAATTAATAAAAGACCCGATTACGAAACCATTAAAAAATTAAAATGGTTATTTGGTGATGCGCAATTTATAGACGAAAAACAACTCACAGGTCAATTTGTAGGGCCGCGACAAGTCATGATTACACCTTGGAGCACCAATGCTGTTGAAATTACTCAGAACATGGGCATTCAAGGCATTAGTCGTATAGAAGAGTTTAGACTTCTAGAATCTAAAGCTGAATCTATTGATCCCATGCTTTACCAATATTACTCAGATATAGATCAAAAGGTCTTCGATATAGATCTTAAACCTGAAGTTGTAAAAGAGATTACAAACATAGATCACTATAATCAACAAGAAGGTTTAGCCTTGAATCAAGAAGAAATCGCGTACTTAAATCAAGTTGCCGAGCGTATTGGCAGACCTCTTACCGATGCTGAAGTATTTGGCTTTTCACAAGTTAACTCAGAACATTGTCGTCACAAGATATTTAATGGTACATTTATCATTGATGGAGAAGAAAAAAATGAGTCTTTATTTAAGTTAATTAAAAAAACTTCCGAAACCCATCCTAATACGATTGTTTCCGCATACAAGGATAATGTTGCTTTTCTAAAAGGCCCAAAGATCGAGCAGTTTGCTCCGCAACGACCAGATCAAGCATCTATTTATGAAATTAAACCGTTTGAATCGGTTATTTCATTAAAAGCCGAAACTCATAATTTCCCCACAACTGTAGAGCCATTTAATGGAGCAGCTACAGGCAGTGGTGGCGAAATAAGAGACCGTTTAGCGGGTGGCCAGGGCTCAATTCCTCTTGCAGGAACTGCCGTTTATATGACTTCTTACTCAAGAACAGGCCAAGCTAGAGCTTGGGAAAAAAATATACAAGAACGCGATTGGCTGTACCAAACGCCATTAGATATTTTAATTAAAGCCTCTAATGGTGCCTCTGATTTTGGTAATAAATTTGGCCAACCACTAATTGCAGGATCAGTGTTTACATTTGAACATGAAGAACATGAAAGCACATTAGCCTACGATAAAGTGATTATGCTTGCCGGTGGAATTGGTTATGGGAAAGCCGAACAAGCCCTTAAAAAAATTCCTCAAGAAAGCGACGATATTATAATACTTGGCGGTGATAACTACCGCATTGGTATGGGTGGTGCTGCTGTATCTTCAGCCGATACGGGCGAATTTGAAAGTGGTATCGAACTCAATGCCATACAACGGTCAAACCCAGAAATGCAAAAGCGCGCGGCCAATGCTATACGTGCTATGGTTGAATTAGATAAAAACCCTATCCACTCCATACATGACCACGGTGCTGGAGGACATCTTAACTGCCTAAGTGAATTGGTTGAAGATACTGGCGGAACCATTGATATCGATAAGCTTCCTATAGGTGATCAAACTTTATCGGCTAAAGAAATTATTGGTAACGAATCACAAGAGCGCATGGGATTAGTGATGCCTTCAGCCGAAGCAAAATTCCTGAAACGTGTAGCAGAACGCGAGAGATCACCTATGTATTTTGTGGGAAAAGTCACTGACAATCATCGGTTTACCTTCAGCAATTCAAAAACTGGAGAAACACCTATGGACTTGATGCTAAGCGATATGTTTGGAAGCTCGCCAAAAACCATCATGAACGATGAGCATCAAAATACCTCTTATGCAGACTTAAATTCAATTTCAACAAACGATATTTACAAGGCTGTTGAAGCTGTTTTACAATTAGAAGCCGTCGCCTGTAAAGATTGGCTTACCAATAAAGTAGATCGTTGTGTAACTGGACGAGTTGCCAAACAACAAACTCTGGGCGAACTCCAAATACCACTTAATAACGTTGGTGTGATGGCTTTAGATTATCAAGGTCAATCAGGTATTGCAACGTCAATTGGCCACTCCCCTATTTCAGGACTAATTGATCCTGTAGCTGGGTCTAAAAATTCTATTGCCGAAGCATTGACTAATATTATATGGGCACCACTCCAAGATCAAATCTCATCGGTTTCTCTTTCCGCTAATTGGATGTGGCCTTGCAATAATCCTGGTGAAGATGCTAGATTATACGATGCCGTTGAAGCGGTGTCAAACTTTGCCATTAATTTAGGAATCAATATTCCGACCGGAAAAGATTCCTTATCGATGAAGCAAAAGTATAAAGACAAAGAGGTCTTGTCGCCAGGTACAGTGATTATTTCGGCTACAGCCGATTGTAATAATGTAAAACAAGTCGTAGAACCAGTTTTAGACCCAAATGCTGGCGACTTATACTATATTAATTTATCAAGTGATGACTTCAAGCTAGGTGGATCATGCTTTGCTCAAACGCAAAACAAAATTGGAATTGAAGCACCAACTATTAATGACGATGCCTATTTTAAATTAGCCTTTAACGCCATTCAACAACTTATTAAAGCAGAAAAAATTAGTGCTGGACACGATATTTCGTCGGGCGGTTTAATTACTTGCCTGTTAGAACTATGCTTCGCTGATACAAACCTTGGCGCGGATATTAATTTAAATGAACTTCAGGAAGCAGACCTAACTAAAATTCTATTTGCTGAAAATAGCGGCCTCATTATACAATCTAATACCGATATTTCAAGTGATATTGATGCACTTGATCTAAAGGCAGTTAAAATTGGAGAAGCAACCTGTAACGGCAAGTTATCAATACAACATTTAGAGACTAAATTAAGTTTTGATATTAAGCAGTATCGTGATTTATGGTTTCAAAAATCTTTTGAATTTGACCAACTTCAAAGCGGCAAGCAAAAAGCCAAAGAACGCTTTGAAAACCTAGAAGCTAATGCTTTGAAATTTAAATTTCCAACACAGTTTACTGGCCAATACCCAACATTGCCACAGAAAAAAATAAAAGGAGCAATTTTAAGAGAAAAAGGCTCTAACTCTGAACGAGAAATGGCCTATGCCATGCATTTAGCAGGATTTGAAGTTAAAGATATTCACATGACTGATTTAATGTCTGGGCAAGAAACCTTAGAAGATGTTCAATTTATTGCGGCAGTTGGTGGGTTTTCAAATTCTGATGTATTAGGAAGTGCCAAAGGTTGGGCTGGTGCCTTTAAATACAACGAACAAGCCAACTTAGCTTTACGTAACTTTTTTGACAGAGAAGATACCATGTCTTTAGGGGTTTGTAATGGCTGCCAATTATTTGTAGAGTTAGGACTTATCAATTTAGGCGATAAGGAAAAACCTAAGATGTTACATAATGATTCTCAAAAATTTGAATGTCAATTCACAGCTGTCACGATAGAAGATACGGCATCAATTATGCTAAAACCATTAGTAGGTTCGACGCTTGGGATTTGGGCAGCTCATGGTGAAGGTAAGTTTGATTTTCCTTATCAAGAATCACACTACCAGATCCCTGCAAAATATCATGTAAATTCTTATCCTGCTAACCCTAATGGATCTCAATACAACGCAGCTATGTTATGTGATGATTCAGGCCGACACTTAGTTATGATGCCGCACTTAGAACGTTCAACCTTTAGCTGGAATTGGGGTTACTATCCTACCAACCGAAAAAACGATGATGTTTCTCCATGGGCACAAGCTTTTGTAGAAGCTAGGAAATGGCTGGCTGAATATGAAAACTAAACGTTGTAAATTGTGTGATAGTGAGCAAAGTGTTCTCTACAGAATTTCAATAAGCGCAAAACGCCAATGGCAATTCGCCTGTAAGTCATGCACAATACATGTAAAAACACATAATGTAAATTATACTTACGGTGGAACCTGGAAAGGAAAACGACATTAGATAATTGGTATTGCAGTTGCTCGTAATAAAAATATAAAAGCATAGGTTAATTATTAACCAATAGATATTAAATTAATTTCATATTTTGCGTTGTAATAAAATATGTAAACAATGAATGAAGTTAAACGCTTATTTGATTTCCCCTATTATCAAGCCGATAATTATGATTTAAATGATGCTCTTGTTACTAAATATAATGGTAAATGGATATCTACTTCATCTAAACAATACTTAGATAAAGTCAACAAAATAAGTCGCGGTCTATTAAATTTAGGTATAAAGGCAAATGATAAAGTTGCTTTAATTTCTACCAATAACAGAACCGAATGGAATATAATGGATATCGGCATTATGCAACTTGGCGCTCAGAATGTTCCTATTTATCCCACTATTTCTGAAGAAGATTACGCCTATGTACTTAATCATAGCGAATCTAAATACTGCTTTGTGTCAGATCAAGAGGTATATGATAAAGTAATGTCTATAAAAGATCAAGTCCCTGAGCTCAAAGAGGTCTATACGTTTAACGAAATAAAAGGCGCTAAAAATTGGAAAGAAGTATTGATCTTAGGAGAAGATCAATCTACACAAAATCAGGTTGAAGCAATAAAGGCGAAAGTTAGCGAAGACGATCTAGCTACATTAATTTATACATCTGGGACTACTGGTAAACCAAAAGGTGTTATGCTTTCCCATAAAAATATTGTAAGTAATGCGCTAAATAGTTCAACAAGACTACCTTTAGTAAAAGGTCAAGCCAAAGCCTTAAGCTTTTTACCAGTATGCCATATTTACGAGCGTATGCTTCAGTACCTTTATCAGTATAATGGCGTAAGTGTCTATTTTGCTGAATCTATAGAAACTATTAGCGACAATTTAAAGGAAGTAAAGCCTGAAGTCATGTCTGCTGTTCCAAGATTACTAGAGAAGGTCTATGACAAAATAATAGCAAAAGGTGCTGACTTAACAGGAATTAAAAAAGCCCTATTCTTTTGGGCGGTAGATATTGGCTTAAACTACCAACCTTACAAACAAAATGGCTGGTGGTATGAAAAAAAATTAGGGATCGCTAGAAAATTAATTTTTAGCAAGTGGCAAGAAGCGCTTGGGGGAAACCTTCAAGTCATTGCTTCTGGAAGTGCCGCTTTACAACCAAGATTAGCCAAAGTATTTAATGCTGCAGGTATGAATGTCATGGAAGGTTATGGGCTTACAGAAACCTCTCCTGTTGTAGCCGTGAATGATATGCGTAATCGTAACTTTAAAATTGGTACCGTGGGAAAACCTATACCAGAAACTGAAGTTAAAATTGCAGAAGATGGAGAGATCTTAGTTCGAGGACCACAAGTGATGATTGGCTATTATAAGAATGAAGAGAAAACTAAAGAAGTTTTAAATAGCGATGGCTACTTTCACACTGGAGACATAGGTGAAATAGATACTGAAGGATTTTTAAAAATAACTGACAGAAAAAAAGAGATGTTTAAAACATCTGGCGGGAAATATGTAGCGCCACAGTTAATTGAGAACACCATGAAACAATCACGCTTTATTGAACAAATTATGGTATTAGGTGAAGGTGAAAAAATGCCTGCTGCTCTTATTCAACCAAATTTTGAGTTTATTAAAGAATGGGCCGAGCGAAAAGAAATTAAACTTGGAGAAAACAACCAAGAGGTTATAACTAACTCAAAAGTAATAGATCGCATACAAGAAGAAGTAGATACGCAAAATACTAAATTTGGTAAGTGGGAACGAATTAAACGATTTGAATTAACCCCTGAGGTTTGGAGTGTTGAAGAAGAGCATTTAACACCAACAATGAAACTTAAACGTCGTGTTATTAAATCTAAATACATAGACCTTTATAACAAAATTTACGGTCATTAATTATTTATAAGCTCTAACAATTTAGACTCTAAATTTTGATCAGACAAGGACACATTAGAAAACCTAAGGTGTCCTTTTTTATTAATCATAAATAAGCGATTCACATGATTTTTCAAATGCTTATTATTTTTAATCTTAGCTTTAGATAAATCAATATGATATTCATGCTTTGGGTTAAGTTGATACTGCTCTAGTGAACTTAACCACTCTTGCGGGTGCATTTGGTCTAAATTTACTCCAATAAATCTAATGCTTGGATACTTATTTTTCAAATCACTAATCATCGATTTTCTAATCTCAAAATAAGCTGAAGAATGCTTAGTCCAAGTCATTATAACCAATGGCTTTTGCCTTACGAGCTCTATCATTCTAATACTGTCTAGAGATGAAGATACGATAGCATCATCACCGACATATCTACCTTTTAAGAAGAAGGCTTGTAATTCAGCTGAACCCATTAGACTATTTTGTATACTTGGATTTAGATCGCAGGAATTAATCAAACCCTTCACCTGATCAAGTTGTTCTTGACTGGATACATGCAAAATTTCTTCTTCTAAAAGGCGCTGATAAAATTTATTCTTAATTAACTTACTAGAAAAAATAGAATCAGCCAGGCCTAAACGGCGCTTAATGTTTGAAAAGCTATTTAACGTAAAACAAGATTTATCCGAATAGTCACAATACTCTATCGACTTATTTTTTAAGTAATTATCCAAAAGTCGTAAGTAACCAATATGATTAATCATAGAGTCATCGTTAAAATCGATATCTGCACGATAATTAAAAAATGAAGGCTTAATCTCTTTTGAACGCTCAGGAAAATATTTACGCATTAAAAAGGCATAACGTTCTCTCATATCATAATACTCATATAGAATACTGCTTTTAGCTATTTGATTAAAAAAATCAGAAAAATTATGATTCTGATTCAAATCACTCAGTAAATCTAATCGCGTTTCTTTAATAGAATCTGTTTTTTGAGCATAATCTGAAGGATTGGTCTTGTAATACGATAAAATCAGATCATCATTTTTCTCATTCATCAGATACATATTAATAAGAAAATTATTTTCAGCAGAAGAACTTCCGGTAAAACTCAGAGATTCATCAAACTCTTTTGTATTTACATGAAATGCTAAACTGTCAGATGGCTTTAAATAAATAAATTGCCATTCAGGTGAATGGCTTAGTGTATAAATTCCTTCTTCATGGACATCGATCGAAGACATAAAACTTCCATCATTTTTTAATGGAATACGCTCAACGATTTGATCATCTAAACTAATAGATACAACAGAATCAGTAGCGTTGATAACTTGCCCTGCCACAAAGGTTTTTTGAGCACTTTGATTATAACAAGAGTAAAATAACAAAGAAGCTAAACCTAAAACTAAGTACTTCATAGGTAACGTTTAAACCAATAACAAATATATATAGCTACATAACAACTTCTTGTTAATCACTCGTTAAATGCTTAATGTAGATGCTTTATAAATTAGATTTATATCCTTACTTTTGCAAAAAATTATACCTTCATATTTATGCTTACAGTCTCTAATTTATCAGTTCAATTTGGCAAACGTGTGTTGTTTGACGAGGTTAACACAACTTTTACCGAAGGTAATTGTTATGGAATAATTGGCGCTAATGGTGCTGGAAAATCAACCTTTTTAAAAATTATTTCTAATCAAATTGAACCAACATCAGGACATGTGCATCTTGAATCAGGCAAACGTATGTCTGTTCTAGAGCAAGACCATAGTATTTATGACGATTATACTGTACTTGAGACGGTAATAATGGGTAATAAGCCACTTTACGAAATCAAAAAAGAAATGGACAGCATCTATGCCAAAGAAGATTTTAGCGATGCTGATGGTGAGCGTGTAGGCGTGTTGCAAGTAGAATTTGAAGAAATGAATGGTTGGAATGCCGATAGTGATGCTGCTTCACTCCTATCCAATTTGGGTATTTCTGAAGACTCTCACTACACGATGGTTAGAGATTTAGATGCCAAGCAAAAAGTTAGAGTGATACTAGCTAAAGCTATTTTCGGGAATCCTGATGTTTTGGTGATGGATGAGCCTACTAATGATTTAGATTATGAAACTATTTCATGGCTAGAAGATTTTTTAGCCAATTTTGACAATACTGTCATTGTAGTTTCCCACGACCGTCACTTTTTAGATGCTGTTTGTACTCACATTTCAGACATCGATTTTGGGAAAATCACCCATTATAGTGGTAATTACACATTCTGGTATGAATCTTCTCAATTAGCGGCTAAACAGCGAGCGCAACAAAACAAGAAAGCTGAAGACAAGAAAAAAGAGTTACAACAATTCATAGAGCGTTTCAGTGCCAATGTTGCAAAATCTAAACGAGCAACATCTCGAAAGAAAATGATTGAGAAGTTAAACTTCGAAGACATTAAACCTTCAAGCAGAAGGTATCCGGCAATTATTTTCGAGAAGGACCGCGAAGTTGGAGATCAAATTTTAAATGTTGAGCAACTTTCAGCTAGCAATGATGGTGATGTATTGTTCTCTAACGTAAATATCAACCTAGCTAAACATGATAAAGTGGTATTTTACTCAAAAGATTCACGTGCCACTACTGCATTTTATGAAATAATTAATGGTAAAAAACAAGCTGATAATGGAAAGTTTGAATGGGGTGTTACAACATCACAATCATACCTTCCAACAGATAATAGCGATTTTTTCTCCAGTGAAATGAGTCTTGTGGATTGGTTAAGACAATATGCTAAAACAGAAGAAGAACGTGAAGAAGTATACATTAGAGGCTTTTTAGGTAAAATGTTATTTAGCGGTGATGAAGCCTTAAAAGGATCTAATGTACTATCTGGTGGGGAAAAAGTAAGATGTATGCTTAGCCGAATGATGATGTTAAGAGCTAATGTACTAATCTTAGATGAACCTACAAACCATCTCGATTTAGAATCTATTACAGCATTTAACAACTCGCTTAAGAATTTTAAAGGTAATGTACTATTAACCACACACGATCATCAATTTGCTCAAACGGTTGGTAATCGCATTATTGAACTTACACCAAATGGTGTGATTGATAAATACTGCACCTTTGATGAATACATGTCTGATCCCAAAGTAAAAGAACAACGGGAGAAACTATACAAAGTATAAGAGTCCTTCCTAACATTATAAAAAACAAAAAGCCAATGACAAATTTCATTGGCTTTTTGTTTGAAGTCTTTATAGTTTTATTTACTTAAATACATTTTTCGTTTAGAGTAAAGTTCGTAAAACTCATCATCCTGTAGGCTATCAATAAACAAGATGCTTTCACCTGTACTTTTCATTTCTGGTCCCAATTGTTTATTTACGTTATGAAATTTATCAAATGAGAATACGGGTTGCTTAATAGCGTAACCTTCAAGCTCGGGTTTAAAATTAAAATCAGTAACTTTTTTATGCCCCAGCATGACTTTAGTCGCGTAATTAACATAAGGTTCTCTATAGGCTTTTGCAATAAAAGGCACTGTTCTAGAAGCTCTTGGATTTGCTTCAATAATAAAAGCCTTATCGTCTTTAATAGCAAATTGAATATTAATTAAGCCCACCGTATTTAAAGCTAAGGCAATTTTTTTTGTATAATCTTTGATTTGTTCTAAGACTAAATCGCCTAGATTAAACGGCGGCAGTGTCGCGTTAGAATCGCCTGAGTGAATACCACAAGGCTCTATATGCTCCATAATCCCTATGATATAAACATTTTCGCCATCGCATATAGCATCTGCTTCAGCTTCAATAGCACCATCTAAATAATGGTCTAATAGAAGTTTATTGTTAGGGATTTTACGAAGCAAATCGACCACATGTGCTTCCAAATCTTTTTTATTAATAACAATTTTCATCCCTTGACCACCAAGGACATAAGAAGGTCTTACCAAAATAGGAAAGTCTAAATCATCTGCAAGTGCCAAGGCTTGATCGGCTGTCTCAGCCACACCGAATTCTGGATAGGGTATGTTATTATCTTTTAGCAGTGTAGAAAAGCTTCCACGATCTTCCGCTAAATCTAGAGAATGGTAACTGGTACCTATAATGTTAACGCCATAGCGATCTAGTTTTTCAGCTAGCTTTAGAGCTGTTTGGCCGCCAAGTTGCACAATAACACCCTCAGGCTGTTCATGCTGAATAATGTCATAAATGTGTTCCCAAAATACAGGTTCAAAATATAATTTATCGGCGGTATCAAAATCGGTCGAAACAGTTTCCGGGTTACAATTAATCATGATGGTTTCATAGCCGCATTCTGAAGCAGCTAAAACGCCGTGTACGCAACAATAATCAAACTCAATACCTTGCCCAATTCTATTGGGGCCAGATCCTAAGACAATAATTTTTTTCTTATCCGAAACAGAACTTTCATTTTCGGTAATTAACTGACCATCAGATGTTTCAATCTGCGCTTCAAAAGTTGAATAGTAATAAGGAGTTTGAGCTTCAAATTCGGCAGCACAGGTATCTACGAGTTTATAAACACGATTAATATTTAAATCTTTTCGTTTATTATACACCTCACTTTCTAGGCATCCAAGCATATGTGCAATTTGCCGATCGGCAAACCCTTTTTGCTTAGCTTCTAGTAATATATCGGCCTCAAGTGTGTCTATTTTATAAGTTGAAGAGATATGCTTTTCAAGTAAATGCAGTTCTTCATATTGTTTTAAAAACCACATATCAATCTTGGTAATATCATGAATTCGACTCAGCGGAATTCCCATTTGAATAGCATCGTAAATCACAAAAACACGATCCCAACTTGCAAATTTTAATTTTTCCAAGATTTGATTATAATCGGTATAACTTTTGCCATCGGCACCAAGTCCATTGCGCTTAATTTCTAAAGATTGTGTGGCTTTATGGAGTGCTTCTTGAAAGGAACGGCCAATACCCATAACTTCTCCTACTGCCTTCATTTGCAAACCTAAAGTACGATCAGAACCTTCAAATTTGTCAAAGTTCCAACGCGGAATTTTTACAATCACATAGTCGAGAGTTGGTTCGAAAAATGCTGAAGTAGTTTTAGTTATTTGATTTTCTAATTCGTCTAAATGATAACCAATAGCTAGCTTAGCTGCGATTTTAGCGATTGGATAACCGGTAGCTTTAGAAGCTAAGGCTGATGAACGCGAAACACGAGGATTAATTTCGATCGCAATAATATCTTCGTTTTCGTCTGGACTTACTGCAAATTGGACATTACAGCCGCCAGCAAAATCGCCAATACTTCGCATCATCTTAATGGCCATGTCTCGCATTTTTTGATAGGTGCGATCACTAAGTGTCATGGCTGGCGCAACAGTAATAGAATCGCCTGTATGAATACCCATCGGATCCATATTTTCGATGCTACAAATAATACTTACATTATCATTAGCATCTCGAAGAAGCTCTAATTCATACTCTTTCCAACCTAGTAATGCTTTGTCTATTAAAACTTCATGTATTGGGGAAGCTTCTAGGCCTCGCTGAAGAAGTTCATCAAATTGATCTTCGGAATGTACAAAAGAAGCGCCAGTTCCACCAAGTGTAAACGATGCTCTAATGACTAAAGGAAAACCAAACTCTTGTGCGACTTCTTTACCTTGTAAATAAGAAGTTACCGTTTTTGAAGGCGCAACAGGAATACCAATTTGCTGCATTAGTTTTCTAAATTTCTCACGATCCTCAGTAATATTAATGGC
>CBFHKB010000023.1:0-20423 GCA_965656295.1 Psychroflexus sp. | reverse complement strand
CCTAAGAAAAAAGAGACTAGTAAAGATACAGCTGCATCTAAAAAGCGCAAACGTAAACGTATCAATAAAGGAGGTAACACTAATAAACCAAACTTTAAGGATAATAACAAAACGCGCGGTAAAAAGAAAAAACAGGTTGTTAAGGAAGAACCTT
This sequence comes from Psychroflexus sp., assembly GCA_965656295.1. GTDB lineage: Bacteria > Bacteroidota > Bacteroidia > Flavobacteriales > Flavobacteriaceae > Psychroflexus. The sequence continues at coordinate 20,269 of CBFHKB010000023.1, read as the reverse complement.
CTGAGGCAGACGTGCAAAAGCAAATTAGAGAAACCTTAGAAAAACTCCAAGGTAAATCTTCTAAAGGTAAAGGCGCTAAGTACAGAAAAGACAAACGTCAACAACACCGTCAACGTACTCAAGAAGAAACCGACCAACAAGAACTTGAAAACAAGGTCCTAAAAGTGACCGAATTTGTGACAGCAAGTGAAGTTGCTACTATGATGGATGTTCCTGTGACTAAGGTCATTTCCGCTTGTATGTCACTAGGTATGATGGTGACCATGAATCAGCGTCTTGATGCAGAAACCTTAACGGTTGTCGCCGAAGAATTTGGTTATGAAGTTGAATTTGTAACAGCAGAGATTGAAACTCCAGTCGAAGAAACCGAAGACAGTCCTGAGGACTTAAAACCTCGTGCTCCAATCGTAACCGTTATGGGTCACGTAGACCACGGTAAAACGTCCTTACTTGATTACATTCGTAAAGAAAATGTAATTGCAGGAGAAAGCGGAGGTATAACACAGCATATTGGAGCTTATGGCGTTCAATTAGATAGTGGACAAAAAATAGCCTTTTTAGATACACCTGGTCACGAAGCCTTTACCGCAATGCGAGCTAGAGGTGCCCAAGTCACAGATATCGCTATTATTGTTATTGCTGCAGATGATGATGTGAAACCTCAAACAAAAGAGGCGATTTCACATGCTCAAGCTGCTGGTGTGCCAATTATATTCGCTATAAATAAAGTAGATTTACCTACCGCGAATGTTGATAAAGTAAAAGAATCTTTAGCAAGTATGAATTTGCTTGTCGAAGATTGGGGCGGTAAAATACAATCTCAAGATATTTCAGCTAAGAAAGGGGACGGAATTCGAGACTTATTAGAAAAAGTTCTCTTAGAATCTGAACTTTTAGAACTTAAAGCTAATCCAGATCGAAATGCTAAAGGAACAGTAGTCGAAGCCTTTTTAGATAAAGGTAGAGGTTATGTATCTACAGTTCTTGTGCAAACAGGTACATTAAAAGTAGGTGATTACGTTCTTGCGGGAACCACAAGTGGTAAAGTTAAAGCTTTGCATGACGAACGTGGTAACACCATAGATATAGCTGGTCCATCAACACCTGTTTCACTACTAGGTCTAGATGGTGCGCCTCAAGCAGGTGATACCTTCCAAGTAATGACAGATGAACGCGAAGCTAAGGATATTGCTTCTAAGCGAACCCAACTTCAGCGTGAGCAAAGTGTAAGAACGCAAAAGCATATTACGCTAGATGAAATAGGTAGACGTATAGCACTAGGCGACTTTAAAGAATTAAATATCATCCTAAAAGCTGATGTTGACGGTTCTGTTGAAGCACTTACCGATAGTTTACAGAAATTATCTACCGAAGAAATTCAAGTTAACATTATTCATAAAGGCGTTGGCGCTATAACTGAAAGTGATGTCTTGTTAGCATCAGCCTCTGATGCTGTAATCATCGGCTTCAACGTTAGACCTGCTGGTAATGCAAGAATGTTAGCTGAAAAAGAAGAAATTGATATCAGATCTTACTCGATTATCTACGATGCCATTAATGACATTAAAGATGCAATGGAAGGGATGTTATCTCCAGAGCTTAAAGAAGAAATTACAGGTACTGCCGAAATTAGAGAAACTTTCAAAATTTCTAAAATCGGAACCATCGCAGGTTGTATGGTGACATCTGGAAAAATTTATAGAAGTTCAGGTATTCGATTAATTCGTGATGGTATTGTCATTTTTACAGGAGAACTAGCATCTTTAAAACGATTTAAGGATGATGTTAAGGAAGTCTCTAAAGGCTACGATTGCGGTATCCAAGTTAAAAATTACAATGACATTAAGGAAGGCGATATTATAGAAGCCTACCAAGAAGTTGAAGTGAAAAAGAAATTAAAATAATTCTTAATTTCTAAACTATTATAATTGAGCTATCTTTAATGCTAGAGATAGCTCAATTTTTTTAAAATTATAAGGTAATGGCTCATAAAGCAGGTTTTGTTAATATTATAGGTAATCCTAATGTTGGTAAATCAACATTAATGAACAGTTTACTCGGTGAACGACTATCTATTATAACTAATAAAGCACAAACCACACGTCACCGAATTTTAGGTATTTTGAGTGACGACAATTACCAAATGGTATTTAGTGACACACCAGGCGTGATTAAACCAGCCTACGATTTGCAAGAGTCAATGATGGACTTTGTTAAATCGGCCTTTCAAGATGCCGATGTGTTGATTTATTTAGTTGAAACTGGCGAGCGAGCTTTAAAAGACGAAGAGTTTTTTAAAAAGCTACAGCACACCGATATTCCTGTACTTCTACTACTTAATAAAATTGATTTAAAAGATCAGGAGTTTGTTGAAACTCAAATAGATTATTGGAAAGAACAATTGCCTAATGCTGAAGTTTATGCCGTTTCGGCACTCAATAATTTTGGGATTGAAAATCTTAAACAACGTTTAGTTCAATTATTGCCAGAGTCACCAGCATTTTATCCTAAAGACCAACTTACCGATAAGCCAGAACGTTTTTTTGTGAATGAAAAAATTAGAGAACGTATTTTAGTTCATTATAAAAAAGAGATTCCATACAGTGTTGAAGTAGAAACCGAAAGTTTTGAAGAACAAAACCATATTATAAAAATTAGAAGTGTAATTATGGTAGAACGCGAATCACAGCGCGGAATTATAATTGGCCATCAAGGAAAAGGCATCAAGCGTGTAGGGACTGAAGCACGAAAAGACCTAGAACAATTTTTTGACAAAAAAATACATTTAGAGCTCTATGTAAAAGTTAATAAAAACTGGCGAAGTAATCCAAACCAGTTAAAGCGCTTTGGCTACGATAATAGTTAAGTAATTACTTGTTTTAAAACCCGAATAATTTCTTGTGATTGAGGTGCTGCCTTTTGGCGGTTTTGACGTGCAAATACATACAAGCCAATCCATAATAATGCAACAGTTAGCAATAAGCTGTACACTAATGTATTAGATTGCTCCAAACTCAAGTTAGTATAAAACCAGGTTAACAAACCGATAAAGGATAAGCCTAAGAAAAAATGAAAAAACATAAATAAAGTCCAAAGATTTGGATCTGGACCAAAGGTGCAGTGTAAAATGGCAGTTGTTGCTTTTTGCTCAACTTCGACATGTAACCGAGGCGAATAATAGCGTTTGGTTTCACCTATTATAGAAATCCAAATATGTTCATCTAAACGTTTAAATTTTATTTGCTTATCGTATAAGTGTTTAGCTTTGATTGTAACATTTTCAGCAATAGAAAGATCACTTACTTCAAGTTTAAAACGAGGTTTAAGCTGGAGCTGATCATTTAAATCCTCAACGCTAATTAATTCGGCCATAGTTACATTTATTGAATTTAAAATTACATAAAAAAATCAAAAATAGGCCTTACTTAAAGTATTTCAACATTATCTCTAATTAAAGCCGTAAATTTGCAAATTATTAAAATAATATCATGGGAATAGTAGCAGTTGTTGGTCGACCAAACGTCGGTAAATCCACTTTTTTTAATCGCTTAATTAAGCGTCGTGAAGCCATCGTAGATGCTGTGAGTGGTGTTACCAGAGATCGCCACTATGGTAAATCAGATTGGAATGGACGTGAGTTTACTTTAATCGATACTGGTGGTTACGTGATTGGAAGTGATGATGTATTTGAGTCTGAAATAGATAAACAAGTAGAATTGGCGATTGATGAAGCCGATGTAATTGTTTTTGTGGTTGATGTAACCTCAGGTATTACACCTATGGATAATGAGGTGGCCAAACTTTTACGCAAACACAATAAACCTGTGGTTTTAGCAATTAATAAAGTAGATTCCAATAAAGCACGAATAGACGCAGTCGAATTTTATAATCTTGGATTAGGCGAAATTTACTGCATATCGGCTATTAACGGTAGTGGTACAGGCGAATTACTCGACCAAGTTGTTAACGAATTGCCCGAAGATGAAATTGATGATCATGACGACTTACCTAAATTTGCCGTTGTAGGCCGTCCTAATGCAGGTAAATCTTCATTTATTAACGCTTTAATTGGTGAAGACCGATACATTGTAACCGATATCGCAGGAACTACTCGCGATTCTATAGATACACGTTACAACCGCTTTGGCTTCGATTTTAAACTAGTTGATACGGCTGGGATTCGACGAAAAGCTAAAGTTAAAGAAGATCTTGAATTTTACTCGGTCATGCGAAGCGTACGTGCTATAGAAAATTCAGATGTGTGTTTATTGATATTAGATGCTACTCGTGGGTTTGATAGCCAAGTCCAAAACATATTTTGGTTAGCTGAAAAAAATCGAAAAGGTCTCGTGATCTTAGTTAATAAATGGGATCTTGTTGAAAAAGAAACCAATACAATAAAAGACTTTAAAGCTGCTATTGAAGCAAGATTACAGCCTTTTACAGATGTTCCAATCGTATTTATTTCGGTACTCAATAAACAGCGTATTTTTAAAGCCATAGAAACTGCTGTTGAAGTTTATAAAAATAGAAGCAAGCGAATTAAAACGCGTGAACTTAACGACGTATTACTGCCTATTATTCAAAACAATCCGCCACCAGCGACTAAAGGGAAATATGTTAAGATTAAATTTATAACGCAATTGCCAACACCACAACCTCAATTTGCATTTTTCTGTAACCTACCGCAGTATGTTAAAGAACCCTATAAACGTTTTTTAGAAAATAAACTACGAGAAAATTTTGATTTTACAGGTGTTCCTGTTTCAGTTTATATGCGAAAAAAGTAAATTATTTTTGACATTTGTAAATAATATGTTACATTTGGTATAAAATAATTGACTAAGCGAACGTATTTGTTTCCTAATTCAGTAAAGCCATTAGGCTGGTTATTTCTTATTATAGGTGTAATTGGTGGTTTCGTGGTTTTATCAAACGACTTAGAACCTGATTTTTTCGATGTAAAACTTCTAAGTTTTTATACCTCAGATGTTTTAAATTCTGAAAACAATGAATTTTTTAAATGGACTTCTCAGAATATTTTAAATGATCTAATGGGTGTTTTTGTCATTATTGGTGGTCTTTTAGTCGCTTTTTCTAAAGAAAAAATTGAAGATGAGTTTATAGCCAAGCTTCGACTATCATCTTTAGCTTGGGCAGTTTATGTGAATTATGCTTTTTTACTTTTAGCATTTCTCTTTGTTCATGGCTTAAACTTTTTTTCAGTAATGGTTTACAACATGTTTACCTTGCTTATTATTTTTATTGCAAGATTTCAATTAAAACTAAAATTTAGCCTTAATGGAAGGTAAAATCAAGAACCATATCAAGGTCTGGCGTGCTAAAACGGGTATGACACAAGCCGACTTAGCTAAAGCTATTGGAAGTAGTCGTCAGGCTGTTAATGCCATTGAAAAAGGTAAATATGTACCTTCAACTTTATTAGCATTAAAAATGGCTGACGTATTTACAACAACTGTTGAAGAAATTTTTGAAATCGAGAAATAGATTCTCTTTACCAACTTCCGCTAGCACCACCACCGCCAAAGCTACCACCACCGAAGCCGCCTCCAAAGCCACCACCGAAACCGCCGGAGGATGAGCCACCACTAAAGCTACCACCGCCAAATCCACTACGGCCAAGGCTGCTTAAAACTAAGATGTCAAATAAATCAGGCGATCCACGTCTACCACCTGAACCACCACCGCCATTATTTTTACGTCTGGTCACAATAATGATAAATACAATAAAAATTAAGAGAGGGAATATTAAAAAAGACCAACCTACATTATCGCTTTTATTTTGGACAGCTTTAGGATCAAATTGACCTGCTAGAAGTTTAAAAACAGCATCAACGCCGTTATTAATGCCCTCATAATAATTTGCTTTTTTAAATTCAGGAATTATAATTTGATTGATAATCGTACTCGAAGCTAAGTCGGTAAGATAGGGTTCTAAACCATAACCATTTTGTATGCTTATTTTACGATCGTTTTTAGACATTAAAATAATCATACCGTTATCTCGGTTGGCTTGTCCAATTTTCCATTTTTCAGCCCACTTGGCGGCTAAATAGTTAATGTCCTCACCTTCTAAGCTTTGAATGCTTATAAATACAATTTGAGTTGAAGTGGTATCAGCGTAACTGATTAGTTTTCGGGTTAGCGCTAATTCTTCTTCTTGCTCCAAAACATCAGCTTGATCGTAAACAGCGGTTTCTGTTTTTGGAACTTCAGGAATAGTGTATTGAGCGAACCCTGTATTAAGGGCTAGTAGGCAAAGGCTTAAGCTTAAGCCAAGTTGTTGTTTAAAACGCATAATTAAGCTTTTGAGATATCGTCAGATAATTCGTTTTCGTCATTCGTTTGATATGGGAAGTGATGTTTTAATTCTTCACCAGCTTTTAAGACGCCGTCAATAAGGCCTTGGGCATAATTATTGAGTTTAAAGTGGCTAATAACAATGTCTTTAGTGCTTTCCCAAAAACCGGTTGGGACCACCTCATTAATGCCTTGGTCACCGCAAATTACAAATTGGTGATCCTCTATAGCAACATACAACAACACCCCATTTTGCAATTCAGTTTTATGCATTTCTAAGTCTTGAAACACATCGAGTGCCCTATCGAATGCATCGTCTTTAGGACAATTTTTTTCAATGTGAACTCTAATTTCGCCAGAAGTGTTTTTTTCTGCTGTTTTAATCGCATCAACAATTCGGGCTTCTTCTTTTTTTGAGATGTATGCAGATAAATCACTCATAACTTATTTATTAAAATCAAATTCAACATCAGGTGCATTTTGAGCGCCTTCATCGGCTTGATAACGTGTCATTTCTTCAAAACCAAACCAGCCAGCAAAAATACTGTTAGGGAATATTTTTATGTGTTTGTTATATGTTCCCACAGACGTATTAAACTTATTCCGTTCGATATTAATTCGATTTTCGGTGCCTTCAAGTTGATTTTGAAGGTTGAGGAAGTTTTGATTTGATTTTAAGTCTGGATAACGCTCTACACTGACTAATAATTTAGATAGAGCAGAGGATAAACCGCTTTGTGCTTTGCTAAAGCTTTGAATTTGTGCAGCGTTTAAATTTCCAGCATCAATATTTACCGATGTCGCTTTTGCTCTAGCTTCAATCACACTGGTAAGTGTGCTCTTTTCAAAATCGGCTGCGCCTTGAACTGTTTTAACCAAGTTACCAATAAGATCATTTCGGCGTTGGTAAGCACTTTCTACATTACTCCATTGTGTTTTAACATCTTCTTGAAGCACTACAGCATTATTGTTAAATCCTTTGGTCCAACTATAAAGTCCTAATACAATTAAAACTATTATTACTAAAGGTATAAGCCATTTTTTCATTTTATAAATTGTTTTTGATTTCGGTTAATTCGTTTTTTATATGTTTCAATTTGCTAATTAATTCAAATTTGGAAAGTGTTTTTTGACGTTGTTCTTTTAAATGTGTTTTTGCACCATCAAGGGTAAAACCACGTTCTTTAACTAAGTGATAAACCAATTCTAATTTCTTTAAATCGTCTTGTGAAAACCGGCGATTGCCTTTGGCATTTTTTTTAGGTTTAATGTCGTCAAACTCTTTTTCCCAAAACCGAATTAAAGAGGTGTTGACATCGAAAGATTTTGCAACTTCTCCTATAGAGTAGTAAAGTTTGTTTTTCTCGCTTAGTTTCATCTTTAATCTAAAGATTGATTTTCTAGCGTAGACATGTTAAACATGGTATCGTATTCTTCAGGCGTAAGATTGCCGTAATAAAAGTTCATCGGGTTAACTGGCCTATCATTTTTTCTAACTTCGTAGTGCAAGTGTGGTCCAGTAGACACGCCTGTGTTACCAACTGTACCAATAACTTCACCGCGTCCAACACGTTGACCTCGTCTCACCTTAATTTCTTTAAGGTGTGCGTAGTAGGTTTCGTAACCAAATCCATGATCTAATACAATTAAATTTCCATATCCAGCCACCAGCTTTGCTTTTTTGACTCTTGCTTTTCCTGTAGCAAAGACTTCAGTGCCACGAGGAGCCGAAAAGTCCATGCCATTATGCATTTTTCGGCGTTTATGAATAGGATGGTAACGCATACCATAGCCAGAAGCTGTTCGCTTTAAATCATCATTTTTTATAGGTTGTATAGCTGGTATTGCTTCTAATAAGGCTTCTTTGTTCTTGGCAAGTTGTACAATTTCATCTAAAGATTGTGATTGTATCGCTAAGCGCTTAGTGAGCACATCAAGTTTTTTTGTGGTCTCTACAATTAACTCAGAGTTTTCAAAACTCTCTAAATATTCATAACGGTTTATACCACCAAAACCAGATTGACGTTGCTCAGAAGTTAAAGGATTAGCCTCGAAAAATACACGATAAATTTTATTGTCACGTTCCTCAATATCTTCTAAAACGGCAACCACATTAGTCATTTTTTTATCTAATAATTCATATTGTAACTCCATCTGGGCAAGTTCTCGCTTATATTTTTGTTCTTTAGGTGTTTCAATCCCAGGGATATTTAAATACAACATGAGTAATAGAAAACTAGAGACCGTAATACCTAACAAAAAAGTAAGTATAATGGCGATTTTCTTACCTTTATTAGGTTCAATTTTACGGTAAGAAAGCGTTTCGCTATCGTAGTAATATTTAACTTTACTCATTCTTTAAATTTATAGTATTTTTGCGCTTGTTGCACAAAATAATACACTGTAACTTACAAATATAAGTCAAAACAAACTGAACACAAACATCAATTCATTTTAGCTTTATGAAATCTCAACTTATTCGTGATAAATTCCTTGATTTTTATGCTTCGAAATCACATGAAATTGTACCTTCTGCACCTATTGTGCTTAAGGATGATCCTAGCCTAATGTTTACTAACGCTGGGATGAATCAATTTAAAGAGTACTTTTTAGGAAACACAAAAGCTAAAGCAACAAAAATTGCCGATTCACAAAAGTGTTTACGTGTAAGTGGGAAACATAACGATTTGGAGGAAGTGGGTAAAGATACATACCACCACACCATGTTTGAAATGCTTGGAAATTGGAGTATTGGCGATTATTTTAAAAAAGAAGCTATCGCTTGGGCTTGGGAGTTTTTAACCGAAGAGCTAAAGATTGATCAACAAAGTTTATATGTTACTATTTTTGAAGGCGATAAGCAGGATGGTATTGAAAAAGACCAAGAGGCCTTTGATATTTGGAAGCAACTTATTCCTGAAGATCGAATTCTGTTAGGCGATAAAAAAGATAACTTCTGGGAAATGGGTGATCAAGGACCGTGCGGTCCAGCCTCAGAAATTCATGTCGATATTCGCTCTGCTGAAGATAAAGCAAAACGCCCTGGACATGAACTTGTGAATCAAGATCACCCACAAGTAGTTGAAATTTGGAACTTAGTCTTTATTCAATTTAATCGTTTAGCTAGCGGTCAATTAGTCGAGTTGCCTGCTAAACATATTGATACAGGTATGGGTTTTGAGCGTTTAGCAATGGTAATGCAAGGCGTGCAATCTAATTACGACACCGATGTTTTCAAGCCTTTAATATCTGAAATACAGACTATTACAGGTCACCAATATGGCGTCACTGAAGAGATTGATATTGCTATTCGGGTAATAGCCGATCACGTTAGAGCTGTAGCTTTTGCTATTGCTGATGGCCAATTACCAAGTAATAATGGCGCTGGCTATGTGATTAGACGTATTTTAAGACGTGCTATTCGCTACGGCTTCACGTTTTTAAATACTAAAACAGCCTTTATTTTTAAACTTGTTAGTGTTTTAAGTCAGCAAATGGGCAAGGCTTTTCCTGAGCTAAAAAAACAACAGCAGCTTTGTGAAAATGTGATTAAAGAAGAAGAGTTATCCTTTTTAAGAACCTTAGACCAAGGCCTATCGCTTCTAGATCAAATTATCAAACAATCTAATTCTGAAGTCATATCGGGAAAAAAAGCATTTGAGCTTTACGACACTTACGGTTTTCCAATCGACCTTACGGCTTTAACTTTAGAAGAAAATAATTTGCAACTCAACCAAACTGAATTTGAGGCTGAATTAGAACAGCAAAAAAATAGATCACGTCGTGCAGCCGAAAGTTCAACTGAAGACTGGGAAGTTTTAAGAGAAGATGATGCCGAAGAGTTTATTGGCTACGATTATTTAGAAACTAATGTAAAATTGGTTAAATACCGTAAATTAAGTTCTAAGAAAGATGGAGAACTGTTTCAGCTGGTATTTAACCTTACGCCATTTTATCCAGAAGGTGGTGGCCAAGTGGGTGATAAAGGTTATTTAGAAGCACCAAATGGTGATATTACCTATATAATAGATACCAAAAAAGAGAACAACTTAATTATACATGTCGCTAAGCAACTACCTAAGGATTTAGAAGCTAGTTTTAAAGCTATAGTTGATGAAAAGCACCGCCAAAAAACAGCGGCAAACCATACGGCCACTCATTTATTGCATCAAGGTTTACGTGATGTTTTGGGGACTCATGTAGAGCAAAAAGGCTCTATGGTACATTCCAATTACTTAAGGTTCGATTTTTCTCACTTTTCTAAGTTAACCGAAGATGAACTTACACGTGTTGAGGCTTTTGTAAATGCTCGAATTCACGAAGGTTTAGAGCGAGTAGAACATCGAAATATTCCTTACCAACAAGCTATTAATAATGGGGCAATTGCCTTGTTTGGTGAAAAATATGGTGACACGGTACGAACTGTTCAGTTTGGGCAGTCTACTGAACTATGTGGTGGGACTCACGTGTCCAACACAACTGAATTATGGAGTTTTAAGATTACTAGTGAAAGTTCGGTAGCTTCGGGTATTAGACGAATTGAAGCTATCACAGCCAGTGCGGTTAAATCTTATTTAGACGATAAAGCTCAACAATTAGCTCAAATTGAAAGCTTACTCAACCAGCCCAAAGATGTCTCTAAAGCTGTTGATAAACTTTTACAAGAATCTACGCAACTCAAAAAGGAAAACGAAAAGCTTAAAGCTGAAAAAGCAAAATTCATAAAAAATGAATTAAAATCTCAAATAACGGGTTCTCAGGCTAAGCATACTTTAGTCGCGCAAGTTAATTTGGACGCTAATTCAATGAAAGATATTGTGTTTCAACTTGGAGGAGAATACGAAAACTTAATTGTAGTATTAGCCGCTGAACACCAAGGCAAAGCCTTATTAAGCTGTTATATATCAAAATCCTTGGTTTCAGATCAATTAAATGCAGGTAAAATAGTACGCGAGTTAGGCCAGCATATTCAAGGTGGTGGCGGTGGTCAAGCATTTTTTGCCACAGCTGGCGGAAAAAATCCTAGTGGTATTCCAGCAGCCCTCGAGGCGGCCAAAGCAATGGTGTAAATGAAATTTTTTAGCGAAGTTAATCTCCCTAAGTCACCGTTTAAGCTTGATTATTCAAGTCAAATATTGTTGTTAGGGTCCTGCTTTGCTACCCATATTCATGACCAATTAAGCTACTATCAATTTCAGGCTAAAGCTAATCCGTTTGGGGTTTTATTTCATCCCAAGGCGATCTTAAAAACGATTAAACTAGCGCTGGGGCATCAAAAAGACTTTGAATTAGTAGAGCACAATGGCTTGTGCCACTCATTTTTAGCACATTCATCTCTATCAGCTTCAACACGGCAAGCGGTGGAGCAAAACTTAAAAACTTCAGCCCAGGTACTTAGCCACGCCCTTAAGCAGTCGACGACTATTTTTATAAGTTTAGGAACGGCTTGGTACTATTCTAAGTTATCAAATTCAGCATTTGTAGCTAACTGCCATAAAATTCCGTCTACAGAGTTTGACAAGCACTTAAGTTCGGTAGCAGAATTAAAACAAGATCTTACTGAAATTGTTCGATTAGTTAATAAGGTAAATCCTGAGTGTAAGCTGGTATTTACGGTTTCGCCTGTTAAGCATCTTAAGGATGGTTTGGTCGAAAATTCTAGAAGTAAAGCTCATTTACTAACGAGTGTACATGACGTTATAGCTGAAACTGGGCGAGATTGTATGTACTTTCCGTCTTACGAATTAGTGGTTGATGAGCTCAGAGATTATCGTTTTTATACTGCCGATTTAGCGCATCCTTCACCGACGGCTATTCGTTTTATTTGGCAAAAGCTAACATCGGTTTATATGAATCAGTCTACCTTAGCGGTTTTAAAAGAAGTTGAAGCAGTGCAAATGGGGCTGCGGCACAAGGCGTTTAATCCTAGTAGTTTAGCACATCAAAAATTTTTAGCTAATTTAGAAACACAGCAAAACGAATTACTAAGTCGTTTTCCGCATATGAATTTTAACCAACAAGGTGATGACTAGACGTGATGAAATTATAACTCAAGCCGGTTACTTATTTAGTGTAAGAGGCTATTCGGCAGTAAGTATGCGAGATATAGCTAAGGCGGTTGATATTAAAGCGGCTAGTCTTTACAATCACCTATCATCTAAACAAGCCATTTTAGAAGCGATTATTTTAAATTTGGCCAACACCTTTGTAAACCACATTCAGCGGGTTAATCAAACTTCTGATTTATCTACTCAACAAAAATTATCTGAAATTATTCAGCAACATATTGATTTAAGTTTGCAGCAGCCAGAAAATTTAGCTGTTTTAAATACAGAATGGATTCATCTAAGCGGTGAAGCTTTAACTAATTTTAAAGCCTTACGATTTGACTATGAGCAAGAATTTAGACAAATTATCACCTATGGTATTTCCGAAAAATCTATAGCGCATCGTGATCCAGAAGTGATTTTGTTTTCAATTTTGTCAACACTAAGAACACTTAATTTATGGGTTGCTAAACGCAAACATCTTTCTGTAGACGATTTAAAAGCTGACTTAGAAGCTACCTTACTTAATGGCGTGTTTTAAATAATAATAAATCATATTAATTTAACATTCTTTATTCCATTTAGTTTTTAAAATTATAGCCATGGTTTAAAAAGGCAAGATCTTTTTTAATAACATCTAGTGATTGAGCTTCTGTTTTGGGTTTGTGGTAAACCAAAAAAATTAACATGACTTTTGTTGATGTATAAACTAACAATTGTTAGTTTTGTGGAAATACACAAATTACAATGGCAAAATTTTTTCCGTTAAACGTTAGTGAGGTTTACAAAGAAACCGATGATTGCTCGGTAGTAACTTTCGATATTCCTCAAGACCTTGAGCAAGAGTTTCAATTTCATCAGGGACAGCATTTAACACTTAAAAAAATTATTAATGGTGAAGATGTAAGACGTTCTTATTCCTTGTGTTCAAGCCCTGTTGAAGGGCAATGGAAAGTTGCTGTAAAGCAAATTTTTGAAGGTAAATTTTCAACATTTGTTAATCAAGAACTTAAAGCAGGTGACACTCTAGAGGTCATGCCACCCAGTGGCGATTTTGGTGTTAAGGTCGACAAAAAAGCAGAGCATATCTATGTTTTTTTTGCAGCAGGTTCTGGCATAACACCAGTATTGTCTATGATAAAAACCCATTTAGCTCAAGAGCCAAACGCAAAATGCCAGTTGTTTTATTTGAATAAGAATGCGAAATCCATTATATTTAAAGAAGAAATAGAGCAAATACGTAATAAATATTTTGGCCGTTTAGAGCTGTTTTACTTTTTAACACGTGAGCAACGTGATATCGAATTATTTAATGGTCGCTTTACACCTAAAAAAATTCAACAGTTAACTGAAACTGTCTTAGACGTAGATTCTGTGAGCGATTGCTTTATTTGTGGTCCAGAGCAAATGATTTTTATGATTCGAGATGAGCTCGTTAAAAAAGGCTTAGCTCCAGAGCATATTCATTATGAGCTTTTTGTAACAGGTGTTTCTGAAGCCGACAAAAAACGCGCTGAAGCTGCTATGGCCAAGCGAAAAGATGGAACTCAAATAACGGTTTTAGATGGTGGAAAAGAATTTCACTTTGAAATGTCTATGACTGATGATAATATACTCGATGCTGCTTTAACAGCTGGGGCCGATCTTCCATTTGCCTGTAAAGGTGGTGTTTGCAGTACCTGCAAATGTAAAGTGGTTAAGGGTGAAGTAGAAATGAAAATTAATTATGCGCTTGAAAAAGATGAAGTTGAACAAAATTTTGTTCTTAGTTGTCAAGCCATCCCAACATCAAAAGACGTTGTTGTCGATTTTGATGTTTAAAAATCAATAAAATCTGAAGCTATGAGTCAAAATGAAATTAAAGATTTAGAGAAAATTTTTGAAGAAAAAATTGCTAGAGATGAGCGAATAGAGCCAAAAGATTGGATGCCCGAGAAGTATCGCAAAACACATATTCGTCAGATTTCTCAACATGCACATTCTGAAATTGTAGGGATGTTGCCAGAGGGTAATTGGATTACAAGAGCGCCTTCCTTAAGACGTAAGGTAGCCTTGTTAGCAAAAGTTCAAGATGAAGCAGGTCACGGTTTATACTTATATTCTGCCTGCGAAACTTTGGGTATTTCAAGAGAAGAGTTATATGATCAACTCCATTCAGGAAAAGCTAAATATTCAAGTATATTTAATTATCCGACCCTGACGTGGGCCGATATCGGTGCTATAGGCTGGTTGGTCGATGGTGCAGCTATTATTAATCAGGTTCCATTATGTAACACCTCATTTGGTCCTTACGCTCGAGCAATGGTGCGTGTTTGTAAAGAGGAAAGTTTTCACCAACGTCAAGGCTATGAAATTATGTTGAGTCTTTGTAATGGTACGCCAGAACAAAAAGAAATGGCTCAAGATGCGTTGAATCGCTGGTGGTGGCCATCGCTAATGATGTTTGGCCCTACCGATGAAGAATCAACACATACAGAGCAATCTATGAAGTGGAAATTAAAGCGTAAAACCAATGATGAATTACGTCAACAATTTATCGATCAAACCGTTCCACAAGCTGATATCTTAGGCTTAAGTATTCCTGACGAAGATTTAAATTACAATAATGACACAGGTCAATACGATTTCGGTAAAATTAATTGGGACGAATTTTGGCAAGTGGTTAAAGGTCACGGGATGTGTAACAAAGAGCGTATCTCGGCACGAAAAAATGCATGGGATAATGGCGAATGGGTAAGAGATGCAGCTCTAGCTTACGCCGAGAAACAATCTGAACAACAGATACAACAAGCGATATAAATCGTATTATTTAAAGCTCTAAATTTAATTCAAATGAAAAAAAACTGGCCACTCTGGGAAGTCTTTGTAAGAAGTAAAAATGGTTTAGAACATCGCCACTTTGGGAGTTTGCATGCAGCAGATGCCGAAATGGCTTTAAAAAATGCACGAGATGTATATACCCGACGAAGTGAAGGCGTAAGTATTTGGGTGGTAGAGTCTAAAAATATCAAGGCTTCTAATCCGGAACACAATGGCGAAATGTTTGAACCTGCAGCTGATAAGGCTTACAGGCATCCTACATTCTATGATTTACCTGATGATGTTGAACACATGTAGCTGAATGTTAAATACAAAACAATGACAAACCACAACTTAATTAAATATATCTACGGGATCGCCGATAATGCACTGATTTTAGGACAACGAATTTCTGAATTGTGCGGTCACGGACCAACCCTAGAAACCGATATAGCGATGACAAATATCGCACTCGATTTATTAGGGCAAACGCGTACTTATTATCAATATATTGCCGAATTATCTAAAGAAGACATTACAGAAGATGATGTAGCGTTTTTAAGAAAAGAACGGGAGTACTTAAATGTTCTACTCGTCGAGCAACCTAATACAGATTTTGCCTTTGTGATTACTAGACAGTATCTGTTTGATGAATTTCATTTCAGACTTTTAGAATTATTGCAAGAATCACAAAATGTAAATCTACAAGCTATTGCCAAAAAAAGCATTAAAGAGGTTGCATATCATAAGCAATTTTCTGGCGATTGGGTAAAACGTTTAGGTGATGGTACTAAGGAAAGTCATCAAAAAGCTCAAACAGCCCTTGATAATTTATGGCCTTATACCAACGAACTATTTACAATAACTCCTGATGATCAAGCAGCAATTAATGCTAAGCATGGCGTTGACGTAAGTCAACTAAAAGCCGATTATTTTAAGGAGGTTTCAGAGGTGTTCAAAGAGGCTACACTAACTGTTCCAGATCTTGAGTATGTTCAAAAAGGCGGTAAAGAAGGAATTCATACAGAACACATGGGCTTTTTATTAGCTGATCTTCAATACATGCAGCGAACCTATCCTAATATGAAATGGTAATTTAGTATGTCTAACCTCAAAGAAATAGATCAAGAATTACTACCCATTTTAAAAGAAGTCTCAGATCCTGAGATTCCAGTTTTATCTATCGTAGATATGGGTGTTGTAAGGTCAGCAAAACTTCAAGATCAGCAACAAGTGCATGTTGAAATTACACCTACATATAGCGGCTGTCCTGCTATGGATGTTATAGGAGATGATGTTAAAAAAGCCTTGTCTGAGAAAGGATATATACCTCAAGTCAAGTTAATATTATCACCAGCTTGGACGACAGACTGGATGACCGATGAAGCTAAACAAGCTTTAAAAGAATACGGCATTGCACCACCTATGGATGCGTCAGCAGATAAAGCGGCTCTCTTAGGTCAAAAAAAAGTGGTTAAATGTCCGCAATGTGGTTCTAAAAACACCACTTTAATTAGTCAATTTGCATCAACAGCATGTAAAGCTATGTTTAAATGTGACGACTGTCAAGAGCCTTTTGACTACTTTAAGTGTTTAACATAACAATCACCCTCATGGCATCAATTGGATGTCATTTTTTGTATATTTCAATTTTAAATTTCAATCGATTTCGATATGTCAAATACCATCAAAAACACAAAAAAAGAAGGTATAACCTACCTTAAGCTTAATCGTCCTAATAAGTTCAATAGTTTTAATAGAGAAATGGCATTTGAGCTTCAAAAGCAACTTGATGATTGTATAAGAGACAACCAAACGAGAGCTATAGTTTTAACAGGTGAGGGAAAAGCATTTTGTGCAGGGCAAGACTTGTCTGAAGTAACAGATCCAGAATCAAATCCAGGATTTAAGACCATCTTAGAAGATCATTATAATCCTATCATAACCCGACTAAGGAATATAGAAATTCCTGTGATTGCGGCCGTTAACGGAGTTGCTGCAGGAGCTGGAGCAAATATTGCTTTAGCTTGTGATATCGTAGTAGCTTCAGAAACAGCCAGTTTTATTCAAGCATTTTCTAAAATTGGTTTAATTCCAGATAGTGCAGGGACTTATTTTCTGCCACGATTGGTTGGATTTCAACGAGCATCGGCACTGGCGTTATTAGGCGATAAAGTTGATGCTATTGAAGCTGAACGCATGGGTATGATATACACTTACTTTTCTGCTGATAGTTTCGAAAATGAAGTTGACCAATTAGCCCAAAAATTAGCAAGTATGCCTACTAAAGCATTAGCGCTTACCAAAAAAGCATTAAATAAAAGTTTTAGCAATACCTTAGAGGAGCAACTAGAGATAGAGTCTGAATATCAAATCGCTTCAGCTCAAACCCAAGATTATAAAGAAGGAGTTTCTGCATTTATAGAAAAAAGAACCCCTAAATTTAAAGGAAAGTAGCTATGAAAACAATCGGAATAATTGGAGCAGGAACCATGGGTAGCGGAATCGCTCAAATTGCAGCAACCGCAAACTCAACTGTGTATTTATTTGATAAAAATGCTGAAGCCTTATCAAAAAGTAAAGCAAAGCTTGAAAGGGTCTTAACCCGTTTAGTTGAAAAAAACCGAATTTCTGACGAGAAAAAATCAAGTATACAATCTCTTATTACTTATACCACAACCCTAGATGATATGGCTTCGGTAGACCTAGTGGTTGAAGCTATTGTTGAGGATATAAATGTAAAGAAAAGTGTGTTTACAAAACTTGAAGACATTGTAAGTGATCAATGTATTTTAGCCTCAAACACGTCCTCGCTTTCTATAGCGTCCATTGCTTCTTGTTTATCAAAGCCCGAACGTTGTTTAGGATTACACTTTTTTAACCCAGCTCCGTTAATGCCATTAGTTGAGGTAATTCCAGCTGTTCAAACACACTCTGAAGTCTTAGATTCTGTGTTTCAATTAATGCTAGATTGGAAAAAAGTGCCAGTTAAGGCTAAAGATACACCCGGCTTTATTGTCAATAGAGTTGCACGTCCATTTTATGGTGAATCATTACGAATTTATGAAGAATCAATGGGAGGTTTACCACAAACGACCCAAGGATTTGCTACTATCGATTGGGCTTTAAAGCATTTTGGTAAATTTAAAATGGGACCGTTTCAGTTAATGGATTTTATCGGAAATGATGTTAACTATACTGTTACAGAAACTGTGTTTAAAGCCTTTTACTTCGATCCCCGATATAAACCATCATTCACCCAAAAGCGGCATGCTGAAGCGGGTTACCTTGGGAAGAAATCAGGAAGAGGGTTTTACGACTACACTGAAGGAGCCGTAAGTGTTGAACCTCTAAAAGATGAAGCTCTGGGTGAAGCTATATTTAATCGTGTACTAGTCATGCTTATTAATGAAGCAGCCGATGCACTATTCTTAAATATTGCTTCAGCAAAAGATATTGATCTAGCTATGACAAAAGGGGTTAATTATCCTAAAGGTTTACTTTCTTGGGCCAATGAAAAAGGAATTAATTGGTGTGTTGAACAAATGGATGCGCTCTACACCACCTATAGAGAAGATCGTTATAGGTGTTCACCAATGCTTCGTCAACTTCAAACTCAATCAAAACAATTTCAACTATAAACCGATGCAAGATTCATCACATAGTATACTTAAAGCTGAAGATATCCCACATAAAATGCTATCTCAAGATGCCTTCAGCTCATGGTTAGGGATTGAAATTTTAGAGGTTAAACTCGGTTACTGTAAGCTAGGATTACGCATTAGGAAAAATTTGCTTAACTCCATGCAAAAAGCCCACGGCGCAATTACCTATGCCTTAGCTGATACAGCCTTTGGGTTTGCAGCAAACACCTACGGTAAATTTGCTGTCTCAATAGAAACCTCAATTAATCATATTGAAGCTCTTGAAGAAGGCGATTACATTACCGCAGAAACTAGGGTGGAAGTCACTAAGAACAAACTTGGGTTTCAAACCGTCCACATAAAAAAAGAACAAGAACTTGTCGCATTATTTAAAGGCGTGGTCTACCGCACCTCTAAATCTTGGTAAATTAAAATAACTTATGAACGCATATATTATAGACGGAGTAAGAACTCCTATCGGAAATTATAAAGGTACACTTTCACCCGTTCGCACAGACGATTTAGGCGCTTTGGCGATTAAAGAAATTTTAGAGCGAAATCCTAATATTCCACGTGATGCCTTCGATGATGTTATTCTTGGTTGTGCTAATCAAGCCGGCGAAGATAATCGAAATGTCGCTCGAATGTGTGCTTTATTAGCGGGCTTACCGCATTCGGTGCCTGGTGAAACTGTTAATAGGTTGTGTAGTAGCGGACTTTCAGCGATTATACATGCCAATAGAGCCATAAAAGCTGGCGATGGCGATTTATTTATTGCTGGAGGTGTAGAACACATGACGCGCGGTCCATATGCTATTGCAAAACCATCAAGTGCCTTTGGGAATGATGCTAAAATGTACGATACTAGTTTTGGATGGCGTTTTGTTAACCCTAAAATGCATGACATGTATGGGACAGATGGTATGGGTATGACCGCTGAAAACTTAGTGGATATTCATAACATCTCACGCGAAGATCAAGATCAATTCGCTTACAATTCTCAACTAAAAGCTTCTAATGCTCAAGAAAATGGCCGATTGGCTGAAGAAATTGTACCTGTTGCCATACCAAGACGTAAGCAAGACGACCTTATTTTTTCACAAGATGAGTTTATAAAACCACAAACAAAACTTGAAATTCTCGGTAAACTGCGTCCAGCTTTCCGCAAAGATGGAAGCGTTACTGCTGGAAACTCTTCAGGGTTGAATGACGGCGCAGCTGCTACAATTATCGCTTCTGAAGATGCTGTAGAACGGTATCAACTTAAACCTATGGCAAAAATTATTAGTTCTGCAGTTGTTGGTGTAGAACCTCGGGTTATGGGAATTGGTCCGGTTGAAGCTTCTAATAAAGCCTTGAAAAAAGCAGGTTTAACAATGGAAGATATGGATATTATTGAATTGAATGAAGCCTTTGCAGCTCAGTCTTTAGCTTGTATTCGTTCTTGGGGTTTAGATG
>CBFHKB010000022.1:0-20934 GCA_965656295.1 Psychroflexus sp. | reverse complement strand
GTTTTAAGATATAGAGCTATCGTCAAAGAGTTAGGATTAAGAAAATAAGTTTTAAAGGGGCATTTTGCCCCTTTTTTTATAGTTTGACAAAAATGCCTCTTTCCAATAGATAGATTGGTTTCTATAAAGTTTAGACTCGTTCACAACACAACACTTGAACTTTTAAATTTTAAATATGATACCAAAAACATTCAAAGAGGTGATTACCTTAGACGATGGTCGTACCATTAGTCTAGAAACCGGAAAATTAGCTAAACAAGCCCACGGCTCGGTTGTTGTTAGAATGGGAGATGCCATGCTACTATGTACAGTAGTTTCATCTCACACGCCAACCACGATGGACTTTTTCCCACTAACGGTAGATTATCGTGAAAAATTTGCCGCTTCTGGTAAATATCCTGGCGGATTTTTAAAACGTGAAGCTAGACCTAGCAATGAAGAAATTCTTGTAATGCGTTTAGTAGACCGTGTATTACGCCCACTATTCCCAAAAGACTACCGCTTCGAAACGCAAGTGATGATTCAATTAATGTCTCATGATGAAGACGTTATGCCTGATGCTTTAGCTGGTTTAGCCGCTTCAGCAGCGATACAACTTTCAGATATTCCATTTGAATACCCAATTTCTGAAGTCCGCGTTGCTCGAGTGAATGGCGAATTTGTCTTAAACCCTGGCCGTGCTCAAATTGAAGAAGCCGATCTTGATATGATTGTTGGTGCTTCTGAAGATAGCGTCTCGATGGTTGAAGGTGAAATGGATGAAGTGTCTGAAGAAGAAATGACTGAGGCAATTAAATTTGCACATGAAGCAATTAAGATCCAATGTCAAGCACAACGTCAATTAGCCAATAATGCTGGAAAAAATACAGTAAGAGACTACGAAAAAGCTATAGAGAACGAAGATTTACAACAAAAAATACATGACGCAGCTTACCAAAAATGCTATGATATTGCTAAAGAAGCATTAGGAAAGCATGAACGTGGCACTAAGTTTTCTGAAGTTAAAGACGAAGTTAAAGCTCTTTTTACAGAAGAAGAACTTGAAGAACATGGCAAATTAGTTTCAAAATACTTTGCTGCAGCACAAAAACAAGCCGTTAGGGATTTAACGCTTAACGAAAAAGTTCGTCTTGATGGTCGTCAACTAGACGAAATTAGACCTATTTGGTGTGAAGTCGACTATCTTCCTTCAACTCACGGTTCAGCTATCTTTACAAGAGGTGAAACACAAGCATTAGCTACAGTAACTCTAGGTACATCTCGTGAAGCTAACATGATAGATAACCCAACATTTTCGGGTGAAGAAACCTTTTACTTACACTATAACTTCCCACCATTCTGTACAGGGGAAGCGTACCCAATTAGAGGAACCTCAAGACGAGAAATTGGTCATGGTAACCTAGCCCAACGAGCTTTAAAAGGAATGATCCCTGAAGATTGTCCTTACACAGTGCGTGTAGTTTCTGAAGTGTTAGAATCTAACGGGTCATCATCTATGGCTACTGTTTGTTCAGGAACAATGGCGCTTATGGATGCTGGTGTAAACTTAAAAAAGCCTGTATCTGGAATTGCTATGGGATTAATCGCTGAAGGCGATAAATATGCGGTACTTTCTGATATTTTAGGTGACGAAGATCATTTAGGTGACATGGACTTTAAAGTTACTGGTACCGAAAATGGTATTACGGCTTGTCAAATGGATATAAAGGTCAAAGGCTTATCTTACGAAATCTTAATCAATGCTTTAAAACAAGCTAGAGAAGGCCGTTTACATATCTTAAGCAAAATTACCGATACTATAGAGCAACCAAGTGAAAATGTGAAGCCACATGCGCCTAAAATTATTACGCGTACAATTCCTGGTGATTACATCGGTGCTTTAATTGGACCTGGTGGTAAAAATATTCAAGAATTACAAAAGCTAAGTGAAACAACTATTGTTATAAATGAAGTTGATGAGCAAGGTGTTGTTGAAATTCTAGGAACAAGCCAAGAAGGGATAGACATGGTGTTAAACAAAATTGACGCTATGTTATTTAAACCTGAAAAAGGCTCTGTATACGAAGTTAAAGTCATTAAAATTTTAGATTTTGGTGCAGTTGTAGAATATGTTGAAGCGCCAGGTAACGAGGTGTTGCTTCATATCTCTGAATTAGCATGGGAGAGAACTAACAATGTCACTGATGTTGTTAATTTAGGAGATGTCATCGATGTTAAGTACTTTGGTGTAGATCCTAGAACTCGAAAAGAAAAAGTTTCTCGTAAAGCACTATTGCAAAAACCTGAACACTTAAACAAAAGAGATCATAAAAAGAAAGAAGACTAACGGTCTAAACGCTTAAACAAAAAAGCCACTTCATTACTGAAGTGGCTTTTTTAATTTATTTTCAATGTCTATTAAAACATCTCTCTTCCAGCAAAATGAAATGCTGCTTCAATAGTAGCATTGTCATCGCTATCACTTCCATGTACTGCGTTTTCACCAACAGATGTCGCATATTTTTTTCTAATTGTACCTTCAGCTGCATCTTCTGGATTGGTAGCTCCAATTAAAGTTCTAAAGTCTTCTACAGCATTCTCTTTTTCTAAAACAGCAGCAACAATAGGCCCACGCGTCATAAACTCCACTAATTCTCCAAAAAATGGACGCTCTTTATGGATCGCATAAAAGCTTTCAGCATCAGCTTTCGTCATTTGGGTTAACTTCATAGCCGTAATCTTAAAACCTGAAGCGGTAATTTGATTTAAAATAGCACCAATGTGTCCGTTCTCGACAGCATCTGGCTTTAACATCGTAAATGTTTTATGTCCTGACATAATTTTTAATTTTTGGCAAAAGTAAGGAATTAAATAGAATTTAAAACGTATTTATATCTTCTAAAATTTCAAGGTTTCTGACTGTAAGACTTCAGCATTTTCTGTAGATCTCATTTCAAGTAATACTTCATTAGCGTCGAAATCAAAGTTTAAAAGACCAAAACTTGTTTGATGAATCACCTCTCCAACTCTATTGCGATTAGGTTCGCCATTAAAACCTGAATAGGAATGCGTTAAACCACTGGACGTAAAGTCGTATAAAACATAATCTAAGCCTTCAACTTCTACGCTAGAAAATTCTGAGATGTGTCTATCACCACTTAACAACACGGTGTTTTTGAGTTGGTGTTTAACCAAAATAGCTTTTAAGCGCTCTAATTCATGCGGGAAATTACCCCAAGTTTCAAAGCCATGTTCAGCAGATAAAAATTGAATGCTGGATACAATCACATTAAAATCAGCTTCACTTGTGGCTATTTCTTGCTCCAACCATTTCCATTGGGTAGAACCCAAAATACTACCGTTAGGAACATCCCAAGGTTCATAACGCTTATTTTTGCTGGTAGATAATTTCAACGAATCCCTAAAATAACGTGTATCTAACACATAAATTTTAATGCTGTGGTTACCTTGCTTAATTTCAGTAGCATGGTAAATTCCGCGTTGCGCACGTCTATTTTCATCAGTCACATCAAGAAAATCTAAAAACAGAGCTTGACTTTGGTCTTTAATTGCCCATTCTTTACCTCCATCATTTAGTCCATAATCATGATCGTCCCATGTGGCATAAACATGATGGTTAATTGAAGTTAAAAAATCTTGATAAAATGGATTTTGCTTTTGTTTAGAATACATTGCTTTCAAGGTATCTAAATTAGAAGTATCGGCATAAATATTATCACCACCCCAAATAAAAACATCTGGCTGTTGCTGTTGGATTACGTTCCAATATGATTGATTAGCGTCTTGCTTGTTACAACTCCCAAAGGCCAGGATGTAGCTAGAACTAGGATTTTTACACGCATTTAAAATAAATATGACCGTAACAACTAAAAAAGGGTGTCTCATCTTTAAATTTTAGTCAAAAATATAGGTTTATCCACAAACCAATATTAAGTTTTTATTACTTTTGGAAACTATGATGCATTTTAAAGTTGATGAGCTAAAATTAAGCATAAAGGACGCCAAACAAATCTCTATTGTTAGTCACCGTAACCCCGATGGCGATGCTGTGGGGTCTTCTCTAGCTTTATATCTTTGCCTAACGGAAGCTTATCCCGATAAATTAATTCAGGTATTACTTCCAAATCGGTATCCAGAATTTTTAAGCTGGCTGCCGCGACAAGATGAAATTATTTTTTTTGAAGAAGACAGTGTAAAAGCAATTAAAGAGCTAGAAAACAGTGATCTAGTTTTCACCTTAGACTTTAACGATTTTAGCAGAACAGGACGTATGTCTGAAATTTTATCGCGGTTGAAGACTACATTTGTAATGATAGATCACCATCAACAGCCTGCCGATTATGCTACATATACCTATAGCGACACCAGCATTGGTTCTACCTGTGAAATGGTTTACGAGACCATCGAAAAACTAAATTATAATAAGTACTTAACCAAAGCTATTGGCGAATGCTTATACACAGGAATTATGACAGATACAGGCTCATTCCGCTTTTCATCAACCAGCAGTCGCACTCACGAAATTATTGGTAAGTTAATGGATCTAGGTATTAATCATGCTCAAATTCATCAAAATACATTTGATCAAAATTCACTTAGCCGTTTACATCTGTTAGGAACTGCAATGAGTAATTTAAAGGTAATTCCTCACAAAAATGTAGCATATATCACTCTAAGTCAAGCCGAACTTGATCAACACGAATTTAAAAAAGGAGATACTGAAGGTTTTGTTAATTATGGGCTCTCCATCAAAGGAATCAATTTTGCTGCTATTTTCATAGAAAACAAACAAGAACATATCATTAAAATATCATTTAGATCGGTTGGTGATATTGATGTTAATCAATTTGCCCGACAGCATTTTAATGGTGGTGGCCATAAAAATGCTGCTGGTGGTAGATCAGAATTAAGCCTTCAAAATACCATTGATAAATTTGAAACTCTAATTAAAGATGCTGAGTAAACACATATACCTAATAGTGTGCTGTACTTTGTGTGTTTTCGCTTGTAAAACGCCCGAAGCAAGACGGCCCATCACTAAAAAATCGAGTTCATTTATCAATGAGGCTATCGAAAAAAATAAAGCCGTGGTAAAAAAGGAAGAAGCCTTAATTAAAGCCATCATAAAAAAAGACACCTCATTGAGCTATCAAGCTTCAAAAAATGGGTTTTGGTATGCCTATAGTAAAAAAAACAATCAAGACAGCATACAGCCTAGATTCGGAGATGAAGTCGAATTTAATTACAACATCCTTAGCCTTGATAACGACACCATTTATAGTCGATCTGAGCTTGGTGAACGCGCACTTATTATCGATAAAGAAAATATATTTTCAGGTCTAAGACAGGGGTTAAAATTAATGAAAGTTAATGAAACCGTTACCTTCTTATTTCCATCTCATAAAGCCTATGGTTATTATGGTGACAAGCAGCGTATCGGTAGAAATATTCCAATAAAATCTGTAGTAACTCTTAATAAAATAAAATCTAATGAAACACTTACCAATTAAATTTTTAAGCATTCTAATTCTTAGTTTAAGCTTTATCAGCTGTACCGAATATGCAGACCTTGATGATGGCTTGTACGCAGTTTTTAACACGAATAAAGGCCAAATCATAGTAGATCTTCACTTCAAAAAGAAACCTGTAACAGTTGGCAATTTTGTAGCACTAGCTGAGGGCACCCATCCTGAAGTAGACGAAAAATATAAAGGTAAACCATTTTATAACGGACTTACCTTCCATCGGGTGATGGACAATTTTATGATTCAAGGCGGAGATCCTTTAGGCAATGGCCAAGGCGGTCCTGGTTATAAATTCTTAGATGAGTTTGATGATAGCCTTACCCATGAAAAAGGTGTTATTTCGATGGCTAATTCGGGACCAAACACAAACGGCAGCCAGTTTTTTATTACAGTTGCCCCAACCCAGCATTTAGATGGTAGGCATTCCATCTTCGGAAAAGTTGCTATGGGCCAAAGCGTAGCCGATTCTATCGCTAAAGTTGAAACTGAAAAATCAACAAATCGCCCAAAAACTGAAGTCCTTATTGAAGAATTGAAAATTGTTAGAAAAGGAAAAGAAGCTAAAAACTTTAACGCAGTTGAAGCCTACACAAAAGGCATTGAAGAAATCACAGCTGCAAAAGCTAAAGAACGTCAAAAAATGGCTGACCAAATTGAAGCCATGAAGACTGATATGTTAACCACCGATTCAGGATTAATGTATAGAATTACAACACCTAATCCTGAAGGTATGCCTGCTGGAGATGGTGATAAAGTTTCAGTACACTATGCCGGCTATTTAGAAGACGGCACCAAATTCGATTCGTCGTTTGAACGTGATCAACCTATTAGCTTTGTTCTTGGTACTGGTCGCGTTATTCCTGGTTGGGATGAAGGCATCCAACTCTTAAAAACTGGAGAAATTGCAGATTTATTAATCCCTTCAGATCTAGGTTATGGCTCAAGAGCACGCGGACCAATCCCTGCTAATGCTACCTTATATTTTAAAGTTGAATTGGTCGATGTCCAACTAATGGAAACTAAGTAAACTTACTAAAAGGCTGCAATTTGCAGCCTTTCTTTTTCAATGCGACGCAACCTATTTTATCAATTTAGTCTTTGCGCACTTATAGTGTTAAGCAGCTGTTCCTCGTTTAAATTAAATGAAGAGTATCAAAATACAGTGCAGTTTTTAGATGCTTATCATTTAGATGAGACCAGTTCAAAATTTGCTGAATTTGGTGGTATCTCAGGCTTAGATCAAATTAATGACTCGACTTATCTTGCCATTTCTGATGATCCTAGCTCACCTCGACTCTACCAGCTTAAAATCACGCTTGCTCAAAATCAATTTAAACAAGTTCGTATTCATAAAAGAGTTGATATTTCGACTGTATCCAAGCAACTTCGATTCGATTTAGAATCTATTCGTGTTCATAACGATGAAATATGGATCAGCAGTGAAGGAAGTGTCAACAGTGATCAACCTGGCTTTATTGCTCAACTATCTTCAAGATTTGAAGTTTTAAATGTTCATTACTTGCAGCCTATTTTTAATGTTCAAAATAGTCGACATAATGGTCTGTTTGAAGGCTTAAGTTTAAAAGATCAAAGGTTATGGATCGTGAATGAATTACCTCTCCAAAAGGATGGAAGACCTCCAAGCCTAATTAATAGATTTTCACCCGTACGACTAACAGCCTACGATTCAAAAACAAAAACTATTGAAAAAAGTTTTGCTGTTTCTTTGAGCCGAATCAAAAAAATACCGCTTTTGCCATTTATGGTAAACGGTGTTACAGAAATACTTCAGCTGGAAGATACTAAATTTTTATGGTTAGAGCGCGCATACTCTGCCGGACATAAAAGCAATGGTAATAAGGTGTATTTATGGTTAGTCGACACAGAAGCAGCTACCGATGTTTCATCCTTAAAAAGTTTAAGCTCTAACAAAAAAGAAATCGAATTGGCAACTAAAGAGTTGCTATTTGATTTTTCAAGTATCAAACACAAGTTAGCCTCTGGTTTTATAGATAATCTTGAAGGTTTAAGTTTTGGGCCTCAATTATCCGATGGAAGCCGAAGTTTAATAGTGGTATCAGATAATAATTTCAGTAGCTTTGTTCCACAGCTTAATCAGTTTATACTCTTACAACTTAACTTATGAAAAAAATAATTAGTGTTTTAATAATCATAATTTTGGCTAGTTGCCAAGGTGAGTCGACTCAAAAAGAAACTTCAAGTTTTCCATTTAAAATCCCAAGTGATTCTGCTCAAGTGACCACTTATTATTTTATTAGACATGCTGAAAAAGATCGGTCTGACAAAACAAACGCCGATCCCTTTTTAACAGAAAAAGGGATAAAACGCGCCAATCATTGGGCACAGTATTTTAAGCCTCTAAAAATCAATAAGATTTTAACCAGCAACTATACGCGAACTATCCAAACGGCTATCCCAACAGCATCAATCAATCAACTTAATATAGATGATTATAAGATAGTAAAAGATAGTCTTTTTACTCAAAAATTTTGGTCAAACACTTACGGTAAGGTTAATTTAGTGGTCGGTCATTCCAATACAACTCCTGCTTTTGTAAATGAAATTATTGGCGAACAAAAGTACAAGCAATTAGAAGACAGCATTAACTACAAGCTCTTTAAAGTTAGTATAGATAAAAAGCTGAACATTAAAGATACATTAATCGACGTGAGATTAGATTAGCAATCTAAAGGAGCAGGTTTAAGCTTTGGATGTTGCGTTTCAATTTCAGATACAAGTTCTAATTCACCCTTACCGTAAAGGTGAAGCAGTTCGGTAAGCTTTACGTGATCTTGATTAGGTTTATAATTTTTATAATCTAAAAATTGCATGCCTTTAACATAGGTAGCTTGTTGAGGCACACGAAATCTAAAACCGCCACCATTGACATGAAATTGATAGGCTAAAAATGAAAGTTGATAAGTTGTTGCATTAAACCAATACATATACGTATCATCAAAATCTTCGCCGCCATTTTCTTGGCTAAAATTAACCTCAATAACTTCATAAATGGTCGAATCTAGCGTTTGTTGACCGTGTTTTTTGAGCTTGACCGCTGCATCAGTTAAACGGTAAGGCAACTGGACAAAGTAATGAACTGAATTTATAGATTCGGCGTATAGATGAGCTATACTATCATTCACTTCAACTGGAATCGAGTCTATAAAACGTTTAAATTTTCCCCGATATACCACATCAATTGTATCGCCTTTGATTCGACTTAGCTTCATTCCGCTACACGTTGGTTCCGATCTATAATTATAATCACGAAAGGTAAATGCTACAGAATGATCGTTGACTGCCGAAGTTCCACTTACTTCAATAGCTTTAGATATAATGTCAGCAGCCGTGCTTTCTGCAGAACTGTCCTTCTGAATCAGATCACACGACAAGCACAAGAAAAACGATAAAACCAGAAATAATCGATGCATAACCTATTTTTTTTACAATAACGAAAAATTAAAAACTAAAGCGAGGCCTTTAAATAAATAATTAAGAAAAAATAGGTTTGAGTATTGTATGTTTGTAAATCTAAAGTAATGCGATGAGTTTTAAAAATACGGTTAATATAAAGAATAAAAAAGCAAAATTTCAATATGAAATTCTTGATAAATTCACGGCTGGAATTGTCTTAGCAGGTACTGAAATCAAAGCTATACGTCAAGGAAAAGCAACCATAACCGAAAGCTTTTGCGAATTTAATGAAAACGGCGAATTGTTTGTGATTAACATGGATATTCAAGAGTATTCACATGCCACTCATTTTAACCACCAACCTAAATCGGAGCGTAAACTACTACTTAATAAACAAGAACTTCGGAAATTACATAAGCAAGTAAAAAATACCGGTCTCACTATTATCCCACTTCGTTTATTTATAAATGACCGTGGTTTTGCGAAACTTCAAATTGCACTATGTAAAGGTAAAAAGCTTTATGATAAACGCGAAACAATCAAAGATCGAGATAACAAGCGTAAGTTAGACCGCATTAAAAAGAGCTTTTAATGTGATTACTTATTGCTGATTATTTGATTTTTTACAATTAGCAGCGGCATGTTTAACTTAAGATTAGATAACTCTTCAGTTACACCGCCTACTAAAAAAGGAGAAAATGTGCTACTTCCTTTATCACTCACAATTAACAAATCGATACTTTTTTCACTTGCAAGTTTTGAGATTACATGAGCGATATTAGCATCTCTACCAGGAATAAGTTGAATAGGCACATTCGAGTTAGGGATTCGATCTTTAAACTTATTAGCTTTCTTTTGTGTATGAGCCTCAACTTTAACCTCTATTTTATCGCTAGATAAATAGGGTGAAAAATGAAGTGGTAAACTATAGATATGAACAGCAAAAGCATTTATACTTGAATATTTAGAAAAAAGGTTAAGCATAGAAAATGCAGTTAATGAAGCATTTGAAAAATCGGTTGCAATCATAGCTGTATTCAGTTGCATTTTAGCTCCTAATGGAATAAATAGAATTTGACATTTTAATAGCCGTAATAATTTTGAGTTAACCATTCCCGATCCATCAATACGGTTTTTATGGCCAAGAATACACAAATTAATACTGTACTTATTAACTACATAACTAATTAATGACTCTGTATATGGATCTTCAGATATTAATACCTCAAAATCCACTTTAGCCGTAAATTGACTATTAACTTGATCCGTAATTTCATCTGTTATAACTTCATCTAAATCTATATGGGCAACCTGCTCAGCTAGCATTGATGAAAACTCATACTTTTTGATATTGTGAACAAAAAACACCTTTTCAACCTGAAGTAATTCAGCAATAAAAGATGCATAGCTTATTAATGAGTTGTCTATAGATGATAAATCTAAAGCGACAAGTATATGCTTAATTGGATTCATGTTCTTTACTTTTTTGTCGTTTCTTAATAATTTTAGTTACAATAGATTCGTAATTAGCTTGATCTTTTTGATTTTGCTTAATTTCTTGTTTGTTAAAGTCTTCATTAAGTCCTTTATAAAGCGAATAACACATAATTAATAAAATAATTGTAAACGGTAGTCCCGTTACTATAGAGGCTGTTTGAAGTGCCTCTAAACCACCACCCACTAATAAAACCGCTGCTACTGAACCTTCAGCTAACGCCCAAAATATTCGTTGTCCAACTGGGGCATCTATTTTACCACCTGAAGTTAAACTATCAATAACCAAAGAACCTGAATCTGAAGATGTAACAAAAAAACTTGCAACTAGGCATACTGCTACAACATTAAGTACAACAGTAAATGGATAATCTTCTAAAAAAACAAACAAAGAAGTTGCTACATTATTGTTTACTGCATCAACAACTGTTTCTTGACCATTTAAAGCATTTAAAATAGAAGTACTCCCAAAGGCTGTAATCCAGAAAAAGGTTAGTAAAGAAGGTACCAATAATACACCAAGGATAAATTCTCTAATCCTTCGCCCTTTAGATATTCTAGCAATAAACATACCTACAAACGGGGACCATGCAATCCACCAGCCCCAATAAGTGATGGTCCATGGCATTTGCCAATTCGAACTTTCATAACTTTCTGACCATGTTGAAAGTTCCAAGAAACTATTAATGTATGCACCGGTGTTTTGTATATATGATTTAAAAATAAAAACTGTAGGACCTAAAATTACAACCAAAATCAATAATACCATTGCAATTCTAATATTCCATTCGCTAAGAGTTTTAACACCTTTATCCACACCTAACACAACAGAGATTGTAGCAATTAATGTAATTCCAGCTATCAGTAAAACCTGAGTAAAACGGCCATCAGGTAAACCCGTTACGTAGTTTAAACCTGCTGCTATTTGCTCTACACCTAAACCTAAAGATGTTGCTAAACCAAATAAGGTGGCGAGCACCGCAAATATATCGATTATATCCCCTAAAATTCCATAAATCTTATCACCAAAAAAAGGATAAAAGACAGAACGTATAGTGAGAGGTAAACCTCTAGAATAAGTAAAATATGCTAAGGACAAACCAACTAATGCATAAACGGCCCACGGATGAAACCCCCAATGTAAAAAAGTATAGTTCATTGCCTCACGAGCCGCTGCTGGAGTTCCACCAGCCTGCAAAGGTGGTGATGTAAAATGAAACAAAGGCTCAGAAATACTAAAATATAGTAAACCTATACCCATACCTGCACTAAATAACATGGCAAACCAAGAAAGTGTTTTAAATTCTGGTTTAGCAGCCTCACCACCTATTCTTAATTGACCAAATTTACTAAAGGCCAAATAAATCATAAAAAACAGAAAAATATTAATACCCAGTATATAAAGCCAACCCCCTTTAGCTGAAATAAAAACCTGGACACTATTAAAATAGCTCTCTGCACTTTCTTGAAATACTAAGGTCAAAGATATTATTGCTATAATAAAAATAGCCGAAGTAAAAAAAACCGGACCATTAATCTCAAGACCAAAAATAGACTTACGCTCATCACTGCGTTTAATTTTATTCGTCATAATAAAAAATTATCGCGTGAAACTACAAAAAAAATAAAACCTTGATTATTTTTTGTTCAAGTAAACCCCTATAAACTTGAAACAAAACTTACGTCAAACTTAAAAATGTTAATTTTATTAACATATAAGTATTGTAATATCTTATCTTATCATTGATTGTATCTATCGGTTTGTATAAAAACAAAAATGTCGAAATTTTTGTTTTTGACTTATACTGGTCAATTTAGAAATTTTAACATGAAAATCAAGTTATTTTCATTAACAAATAATTAACATTTAAAGAAATCAAGAAGCAATTTTTTAAAAGTGTATATAGAGATTTATATATTTTCGGGCTTGAATCAAAAAAAAGGTTTTATGATTAAAAGTTATTTAAAAAGTTTATGTGTACTCTTATTTTTCTCCTCATTTGTATTTGCCCAAGAGGACAGAACAATTTCTGGTACAATTAAAGACAATCAAGGAACACCTTTGTTAGGGGCTAATGTAATTGTTAAAAATTCAAAACCTAAGCGAGGGACAACAACTGATTTTGATGGAAATTTTACTTTAAACGTTAAAGCTAATGATGAAATAATTACTATCAGTTACTTAGGTTTCAAAACTAAGAGAGTTAACATTACAGCGAAAAATAAATTTAATATTACTCTAGAAATGAGTAATACCCTAGATGAAGTTGTAATTACAGCCTTAGATATAAAACGCTCTGAAAAAGCCTTAGGATATTCAGTACAAAGTGTTGGTGCTGAAGAAATTTCGGATGTTAAAGTGGGTAATATATCAAATAAACTCCAAGGAAAAGTTTCAGGTGTATTTATTAACTCTTCTGGTAATGGGCCAACTGCATCTGCAAATGTTACAATTCGTGGCCAAACTTCATTAACAGGAAGTAGCCAAGCCCTTTTTGTTGTTAATGGTATCCCCATTACTAATGGATTATTTTCTCCTGGTGATGGATTAAATGGTTCAACTACCATCGATTTTGGTAATTCTTCTCAAGTTGTTAATCCAGATGATATAGAGAATATATCTGTGCTTAAAGGACCTGCTGCTGCAGCTTTATATGGATCTCGAGCTGCAAACGGTGTAATTTTAATTACAACAAAAAAAGGAACCGATATAGATGATGATGTAAATGTAGAGTGGAACTTACAAACCATGGGAAGGTCAATTCTTAGAAAACCAGACTTTCAAAATACTTACGGGCATGGTGGATATGGGTTTTACAGTTATAAATCTGGTGACATTTATACCGCTCAAGGTGGCGTTAACTATTACGATGCTTTTGGAGAAAATTGGGGACCTCGGATGAATGGCCAATTAATAAAACAATTTAACTCTAACGGTGAAGCAACACCATTTACTCCTGCCGAAGATAATTATGATGATTTTTTTAGAACTGGAATGCTATTATCTAATAACATTGCACTTAGCCAAAATACTGAAAAAGGTGATTATAGGCTTTCATACACCTATTTAGATGACAATAATATTGTTCCAGGGTCAGGCCTAACAAGAAATACTATTTATGCTAGTTTGGGCAAACAACTATTTGACGACAAATTAGATGTAAGGGTAAATTTATTTAACATTAGATCCAAGTCTGATAATATCCCTAATGGTGGCTACGACGAGAGCAATTCTATTATGTATGGTTGGTTATGGTACCCTAGACAGGTTGGCATTAATGAACTTAAGCCCTATTGGAGAGAAGGCCAAGTTGGTGAGCAGCAACGCTATGTAGAAGAACTATGGGTTAACAACCCTTGGCTGTTAACTAACGAAAACACCAATAGCTTCCAAGAAAATAGAATTATTGGAAACGCAACTTTAAATTATAATATAACTGACAAACTAAGTGTAAGAGGTCGTTATGGCGTTGATTTTAAAGATGAGCAGCGACAATTTAGACGCGCAACATCAACCAAGGCACTACCTGGCCAATTTGGTAGTTATCGTGAAGACGAACTTTCGTTTCAAGAAATAAATGCCGAAGCAATTATCTCCTACAGTGAAAATAATATCGATAAGAAATTTAATTATGATTTAAAGTTAGGAGGTAATATGATGCGTCAAAAAAGTAATATTTTGGTGGCTAACAATACGCAATTACTCTTACCTTCCCAATACACCTTAACGAATAATAGAACTGATGTGCTAGTCGAAAACCCACAAGCCGAAAAAAGAGTAAATTCTATTTTTGGATTTGCAAGTTTAAGCTGGGATCGCTGGTTATATCTAGATATCACAGGTCGTAACGATTGGTCAAGTACGCTACCGGCTAACAATAATTCGTATTTTTACCCATCGTTTTCAAGTAGTGCTGTGATTTCAGAGAAACTTGATTTATCAGCAGACTCTCCACTTTCTTTTTGGAAGATTAGAGCTGCCTATGCAGAAGTTGGCTCAGATACAGACCCATTTTTATTAACAAATACCTATCAACCTCAACCCTTGTTTGGTGATAATGCAGCCTTTACAAATAATTCTTTTGCAACTAATCCTGACCTAAGACCAGAGCGAACCATTTCGTATGAATTTGGTACTGATGTTAGGTTTTTAGATAACCGCGTAGGTTTAGACTTTACGTATTACAATATGCTAAGTAAAGATCAAATTATTTTCTTACCAGTAGCTACAACTAGCGGAAAAGAAACGCGTTTAGTGAATGCTGGAGAAATAAGAAGTACAGGAGTTGAAATTCAATTGAATTTAACCCCTATTGAAACGGATAACTTTACTTGGGATAGTTCATTTAATATCGGAATGAATGAAGCTATTGTAGAATCTCTACCTGATGGCGTCGAAGGGAGCTACCCAATTATTGCCGATGTATTCCCAGGCGATGAAGGTTCTCAAGATTTAGAGCTTGTCGCTGTTGAAGGTGAAAAACTAGGTCAATTAAGAGGTTTAGGCTTCCAACGTGATGCAAATGGAAACATTATTCATGAAAACGGCTTACCCCTTCTAACTGAAGAAAAGGTAACAGTCGGATCATACCAACCCGATGCTAGAATTGGATGGCAAAATACCTTCAAACATAAAAATTGGACGTTTGGATTTTTATTCGACGGCCAAATTGGTGGAAATATATACTCGCGAGGACATGCACTATTTAATACTGCAGGAACCATTACAAATAATAACGACCCCAACCTAAATCTGTCAACACTTGAAGGCCGTCAAGAATATAATGTATCCTACAACTCTGCCGGCAACCCAGTATATACAGCTGTACCAGGAACCGGACAAGGTGTTATTGGCCCTGGCGTAGATGTAAACGGTGGACCTAATGAAACTGCTGTAGCTACTCGTGACTACTTTTACGGTTATTATGGAAACGGATTTAATCGTGATAATATTGAAGCAGCAACTTATGATGCTACCTGGTTTAAACTTAGAGAAGTTAGAATATCATACGATGTACCAGAAAAGCTCTACAATAAATATGGCATTGAATCTGTAAGAATATCAGCAGTAGGTAGAAACTTATTACTAATTACAGAAGTTCCAACAATAGACCCTGAAACGTTTTCTATTAGAAATGGACTTTTTGTAAATGGTTTTGGTAGTAACCCTTTACCATCTACCTCAAGCTTCGGTCTAGCACTCAATGTAAGAATATAAAACTATAAATTATGACAATTAGAAAATCAATATATACAATTTTACTACTTTGCTTAGTCTTAGTAAGTTGTGACTCTGGTTTTGAACAAGTTAACACAAACCCAAACGAACCAGTAGCAGTTCCTTCTGAAGTTTTAATGACAAGCGGCACAAGGAGCTCTATGAACTCAATGGTAAATGAATCATTTTTACTAGCAAACAACATCGCACAACTCTCAGCTAAAACTTTACGTACTGAAGTTGATGATTACCGTTGGAATGCATTTTCTACGCTCTGGCAAGACCAATACAGAGCCTTAGCCGATTTAGTAGACGCTGAACGTTTAGCTGCTGAAGAGGGTGAACAAGCGACACAAGGAGCAGCAGTTATATTGCAGTCTTGGATCTACACTACTCTTACTATGGCTTATGGAGATATTCCATATTCTGAAGCAATTTCAGGTACCGAAACAGGTAATTATGTTCCTGCTTACGATACACAAGAGAATATTCTTGATGGTGAAGGCGGAATTTTAGACCGCTTACAAGAAGCTGAAGACCTATTAGCTCAAGCCGTTACTAACAACCAATCTGTTGGTGGTGACCTCATTTATAATGGTGATGCTTCTAAATGGAAAAAGCTTGCTAATGTATTGCAATTACGCGTTTTAATGCATCTTAGCAATAAGCGTGATGTCTCTAATGATATGCAATCCATTTTAAATGAAGGTGACATCTTCACTAGCAATAATGATAATGCAACGCTAACCTTTTTAAACTCTTTTCCAAACGATTATCCTCTGTTCCCTTTGAAGCAAGGTGACTTTGATGCAGTAGTTTTAGCTGAACCTCTAGTTAATACATTTAACACCTACAATGACCCAAGGTTAGGGGTTTATGGTCGTCCAGATAATATTACAGACTTAGGAACATTTCAAAGTTCAAATGCCTTATACTCAGGAGCTGAAAACGGAAGTGAAACTGGCGGTTGTAACAAAGGAGGCTCTAGATTAGGCGCACGTTATTACGACTACCCAAGCCATCCTAGCGGAGAAGAACGTGCAAATGGAATTATTTCAACCTATGCAGAACAAGAGTTAATATTAGCTGAAGCTAGCTTTAAAGGAATTATTCCTTCTGATATAGAAACCCATTATCAAAATGGTATAGAAGCTTCAATGACATATTATAATGTTAATACTGAAGTATTCGGATGGACTAACTTTACAGATTTTTACAATAATTCAGGAGTTAGTAGCAATATTGATTTAACTAAGATTTGGGAACAAAAATGGATTGCTAGTTTTTTCCATGGTATGGAGCCATTTTTTGATGTTAGACGCATGGTATATGAACAAGGCAATGGAATTAACTTTAGTGTTGGTCAAGTTCCATTCCTAAGTGCACCTTGTGCGAACAATAATAATGATGAACTTCCTGTTCGATTCTTATATCCTGGTAATGAACAAAGCCTAAATTCTGAAAATTATGAAGAGGCTATTAATCGCTTTGCAAATGGAGCTGGAAATACTCAAAATGCACTTATGTACTTAATGCAAAATTAAATAAATTTCACACTCAAAAAAAGGCTGTCTCTTCTGAGACAGCCTTTTTTTATGAAACCATAGTAATAAACTCCTGTTCAGAAATAATTTTAACACCTAGAGTCTCAGCCTTTTTTAGTTTACTTGGCCCCATATTTTCACCAGCCACTAAATAGTCGGTGCTTTTAGAGATCGAACTGGTATTTTTAGCCCCATGTTGCTCTATAAGTGTTTTAAGTTCTTTACGGCTTAACTGTTCAAAAACGCCCGAAATAACAATCTTTAAGCCCTTTAATTGATCGCTTTGCTGTTCTAATTGTTCATCACTTAACTTCAACTGTAAACCATAGGCTTGTAAACGCTTGATGAGAGTTTGATGAGCTTCATCCTTAAAAAATTGAACCACCGATGCTGCAATTCGCTCACCTATTTCATCAACCGCTACAAGTTCTGCTTCTTCAGCATTCATAATCGCTTGTATCGATTTAAAATGCTTTGCAAGTGTTTTCGCAACGGTTTCACCAACATAGCGAATTCCTAATCCAAACAATACACGTTCAAAAGGCACTTGCTTAGATTGTTCAATTCCTTTAACCAAGTTATCAGCCGATTTCTCAGCCATACGTTCTAAAGGTAGCACGTCAGCTTTACTTAGGGTGTATAAATCGGCATAATTTTCAATGAGTTGAGCCTTGACCAGTAAAGCAACTGTTTCGCCTCCAAGACCTTCTATATCCATTGCTTTTCTTGAAATAAAGTGTTGAATACGGCCAATAACCTGTGGCGGACAGGTTTGTGAATTAGGGCAAAAGTGCAAAGCTTCTCCTTCTTTTCTGACTAAAGGCGTCTGGCATTCGGGGCAATTTGAAATATACTGCGTGGGCTGAGAATCTTTCGCACGCTTCGTAAAGTCGACCCCAATAATTTTTGGAATAATTTCACCACCTTTCTCGACATACACTGTATCGCCTTCTCTGATATCAAGTTTTTGAATTTGATCGGCATTATGTAAAGATGCGCGCTTTACAGTGGTTCCTGCTAATTGCACTGGTTCTAAGTTAGCCACTGGCGTTATAGCTCCTGTACGCCCAACTTGATAGGTAACGTGGTGGAGTTGTGTATTAACCTGTTCGGCTTTAAATTTATAGGCCATAGCCCAGCGCGGAGATTTAGCCGTATAGCCAAGCTCCTCTTGTTGATCTAACTGATTGACTTTTATAACAACGCCGTCGGTTTCATAAGGCAAGTCGTGACGATGCACGTCCCAGTAATTAATATACTCTAAAACCTCATCGATACTATGAACCAATTGAGCTTCATACGGGACGTCAAATCCCCATTGTCGGGCTTTCTCTAAGCTTTCAAATTGTGTAGCCACAGGCAATTGATCGCCGGTTAAGTTGTAAAGCAAACATTGTAAAGGGCGTTTAGAAACCTCAGCACTATCTTGAAGTTTTAAGCTTCCTGAGGCTGTATTTCTAGGGTTAGCGTAAGGTTCTTCGCCTTGAGCGACACGCTCTGCGTTTAATTTAGCAAAACCGTCATGAGGCAACACAATTTCACCACGAATATCAAAACGCTGCGGCACATCGTTTCCCCTAAGTTTTAAAGGCACGTTTTTTATCGTTTTAATATTAGCGGTAACCTCATCGCCTTGTGTTCCATCGCCACGGGTTACAGCACGTAAAAGTTCTCCATTTTCATAGGTTAAACTAATAGATGCACCATCATACTTCAACTCACAGACAAAGCTTAAGGTTTGTTCAACTTGTTTTTTAAGTCGTGCTTCCCATTCTAATAGATCGTCTTTAGAGTAGGAATTTGATAACGAATACATGCGATAATCATGGACAATGGTCGGAAAATTCTTAGTCACTTGACCACCAACACGTTGAGTGGGCGAATTAGCATCAAACCACTCAGGATGTTGGGCTTCTAAGTTCTGAAGTTGTTTTAGTTTTTGATCAAACTCATAATCGCTAATTTCTGGACGATCTAAAACATAGTATTGGTAATTATGCCGATGTAATTCGTCACGTAAAGCTTTTAATTGTTGAATACTATCCATTATGTGTTACTCATTTTTGAGCCTAAAAATACAACTTCAAATGAAAGATACGCCTTAAAAATACATGATTTTAAACAAGTGACATAAAAGGGTTATGCTATAGATTTAATTAACACAAGATCAAGGTTGTTTTGCATATGCTGCCTTTAAAAAACGCAGATTTCCTCTAAAATCGTGTTTCAACTCTACTCCACTAAAACCAAAATCTTCAACCAACTGTTTGGTGTCTTCGGCTAAATATTGGTTGAGTTCAAAAAACAATCGGCAAGAACTTTGCTGTTTCGCTAGTTGTGTGATTTTTCGGTAAAACAACAAGGGATCGCTATCTGAAACAAACAAAGCTAATTCGGGTTCATGGTCTAAGACGTTGGGCTGCATTTCGGCTTGTTCTAATTCACGTACGTAAGGCGGATTAGAAACTATGACATCAAAGTCCTGCGGAAGTTGCTCGAGCTGAAGAATATCTTGCTCAAAAAAATTAATATTTTGTTGATGAGCCTTGGCATTTTCGGCAGCGAGTTGAAGTGCTTCGGTTGAAATATCACAAGCGTAAACTTCAGCTTGTGGCAAATGCTTAGCTAAAGTAATTGGTATGCAACCGCTACCTGTACCTATATCTAAAATTTTAATTGAACGCCGCGTTTTCAGTTCAGCAATCATCCATTCTATTAATTCTTCTGTTTCGGGACGCGGAATTAAAACGGCTGGATTCACCCTAAAACGCTCGCCATAAAATTCGGTGTAACCTAAAATATATTGAATAGGTTCTTGATTAAGTAAACGTGAAAACTTCAGCTGGAAATCCTTAAGCAACCCATCTTCTATAGTGACTTCCTGATACAGTTGATGGTCTAAGGCCCGGTAACCTAAAACCTCTTCAGCTAACCAATGGTAAAGCTGTTTGGCTTCTGCTTGATCGTAAACGGTTGCAAGTTGATCTAAACAATCGTTTCGGTATTGAAGTAAATCAAGTGGTTTCATTCAAAGGGATTTTAACATCCAAACATCACAAGAATGGTGACCAGTATTGCCCATTCGGTGGTCAATATAGGCAAAACCTGTACGTTGATAGAGTTTCTGCGCTGCCTTCATCCATGGTAAAGTTTCAATATAGCATTGGGTATAGCCTTGGTCTCTGGCAAAGTCTAAACAATACTGCATCATTTTTGCGCCTAGACCGCGTCCACGAACTTTCGGGTGAAAATACATTTTTTGCAGTTCACAAATGTCTTGCGATTCGCCATCAAGATGAGCAATCCCTGCACAGCCTAAAATTTCATCTGCTTCCACGAGTGCAAAATAGCTGGCGCGTGTTTGGTTTTGGTAATGCTCGTATAAAGTATCTAAAATAGGATCGGCATAAGCCGTCCCTGTTTTAGGTGCGTTTTGCTCGATGAGCACTTCGCGTATGAGCGCAGCAAGCTTTGCATTATCTTCTAATTGAATTGGTCGGATTTCAATGGATTTCATCAAAATTAAAATTCTATTTTTGTGGCGTGAAGATACATGAAAAATACATGGCGCGTTGCATTGAATTGGCAAAAAAAGGCCTAGGAAACACCTATCCTAACCCACTTGTAGGCGCTGTAATTGTTTATCAAGATAAAATTATTGGCGAAGGTTATCATCATAAAGCTGGCGAAGCACATGCTGAAGTGAATGCGATTAATG
>CBFHKB010000021.1:10504-21046 GCA_965656295.1 Psychroflexus sp. | reverse complement strand
TCGCTCAAGACTGTAACGTAACCTTAAGCTTATTTAATGAAAGTGCTAATGTTAAGAATTATGATGATGCGATGCCTAAATACCAAAAACTAATTGCCGATTGTGCTGATGTTGACGTTATTCTTTACCAAAGAGGAGAAAAAATGTTAAAAAATATGGTTGAAGAAGCAACGACTGAAGATGAAAAGTTAGCCTTGGTTGAACAATACATCAAAAACCAAAGCATGCGTTTACAATACTTCCCTAATGAAACTAAAAAGGGAGATGTATTGTCAGACATTGCGATGATCAAGTACAGAAATAAAGTAGGAACTTTAGAAGAGCGTCTTGAGGCTTTTGAAGCCGTTGTAGCTGAAGATCCTGATAATTTTTCTTCACCTGTTGCTTTATACGCTTATTTCAGAACAGCAAATGAACTTAATGACCAAGGTCAACGAGATATTCAATTCTTGTTTGATAAGTATGATGAAGTAATGTCGCTTATTGAAACCCAAGAAAACACAAAAGCTCTCCAAGCTAAGCCATTAATTGCCAAAGAGCAAAACAATGAGCAAATGACAAGCCGAGAAAAAAGAATATTAAAAAACTCTGAAATTTACCTTAGAAATTA
This sequence comes from Psychroflexus sp., assembly GCA_965656295.1. GTDB lineage: Bacteria > Bacteroidota > Bacteroidia > Flavobacteriales > Flavobacteriaceae > Psychroflexus. Next base: position 20,436 of record CBFHKB010000021.1, on the reverse strand, counting down.
CACCAAAATTAAAGGGAGTGTAAATGGCTTATTAGGAAGTAAGGCTGATTGTGATAACTTAATCCCAATGTACCAAAAAGACTTTGATGCGAAAAAAGACGACTTACAGTGGTTAAGAAACGCAGCTAGCCGTTTATACGCTAAAGAATGTACTTCTGAAGCTATTTTCTTTAAAGTGGTTGAAGCTCAAAATAATATAGAGCCATCAGCTAAAACAGCTCTTTACCTCGGTAAACTTGCACAAGAAAATGGAGAAACTAATAAAGCTTTAGATTACTATAAGCAATCTGCTGAATTAGAAGAGTCTAATTCTGGAAAAGCACGTGTTTATTATAGTATTGCTGATACGTATAAAAACTTAGGTAGCTATTCTTCTGCTAGAACGTATTTCAGAAAAGCATTGGGCATGAAACCTTCTTTAGGTGCGGCTTATTTGAAAATTGCTGAAATGTATGCTAAAAGCGCAAATAACTGTGGTGATTCAAGCTTCGAGAAAAGAGCCATTTATTGGTTAGCAGCAGATTATGCTAATAGAGCAGGTCGTGTAGATCCTTCAGTGAAATCAAGTGCAGCAGCTGCGGCTAAAAGTTATAAGGCTAGAGCGCCACAAAAATCAGACATTTTTCAAGAAAGCATGTCAGGTAAAACCATTACATTTTCATGCTGGGTTGGTGAATCTGTAAAAGTGCCAAGCATTTAAAATGCAACCTGATCACAAATTGATTGTAAAAAGTATTGTTGCCTTAATTTGGGTGACAATACTTTTTTCATGTCAAGGCCGTTTAGATGAAGTAAATAAGCTTAGCGCTATCTCTAATCAACCTCAATCCAAAGCCTACAACGTCAATTTGTTTTATACCGATAGTGGTCAAGTAAAGGTAAACCTCAGGAGTCCACTTGTCTTAGATTATACACATTTTGAATTTCCCTATCGGGAATTTCCAGAAACAGTCGATGTTGACTTTTTTGATAAAGACTCTTCCAAATCCAGCATATTTGCAAAATATGCCATCATTCATGAAGAAACAGGCTTGGTAGATATGCAAGATAGCGTGTCAATTAAAACTGCCGATGGGGTTGTTTTTACAGGCGATCAATTATATTGGGATCAAAAAAAGGGTTGGATTTTTACTGACCAAGATTACACCTTAACCATGTCTAATGGAACCATTAATCGAGGACAAATATTTGATGCCAACCAAAAATTCACTATATTGATATCTTTAAACAATACAGGTAAACAAATCCTTGATGAACAGGACGACCTTTAAACAAGACTATGAAATTTTTTAAATACTTCGAGTACGCTTATATCGCATTTGCTGTTTTTTTTATTTATGAGACCATTAAAACGTGGACAGAGAACCAACAGCAAAGTTACTTGTATATATTTCTAGCAGCAATAGCTGTATTTATGTTTTTCTTCAAACGCCGGTTTAGGAAAAAATATGAAGATAAATCTAGGAAATGAGCCTTGCTATTACTGTCATTTTACTTTCTTTACTTTTTTCAGCCTTTTTTTCAGGTATGGAAATAGCCTTTATATCATCTAATAAAGTTCATATTGGCTTAGAAAAAAACCAGCAAAATTTAACTGGTAAAATTCTTAAAATCCTGACTGATAAACCCTCTAAGTTTATCGCTTCAATGCTAATTGGTAACAACATCGCATTAGTGGTGTATGGTATTTTTATGGGCGATTTGATTTTAGAGTGGTTTCAAACTCTTCAGCCTTACCATAATGTGATTTTACATTACCTTATAAATGAAGTTAGCTTATTTTCACAAACGCTTATATCTACTTTAATTATATTGCTAACAGCAGAGTTTTTGCCTAAAGTGTTCTTTCAGGTTTACGCCAACACTATGCTAAAAATCTTTGCTATTCCTGCGTTTCTGTTTTATAGTTTGTTTTACGTGATTTCCATGTTTATTATTTGGATTTCAGACACTGTGCTTAAAGTTTTTTTTAAAGTTGAAGGAGATCAAGTTCAGCTTAATTTTAGCAAAGTAGAACTCGGTAACTATATTAATGAACAAATGGAAGCGGTCGATGTAGTTGAAGACCTTGATTCTGAAATTCAACTTTTTCAAAATGCACTAGAATTTTCAGATGTTAAAGCAAGAGAGGTAATGATTCCTCGAAATGAAATTGTCTCTGTAGAAGTTACAGTCTCTCAAGACCACTTAACTCAAAAATTTACAGATACGGGTTTATCCAAAATTTTAGTTTACCAAGCTAATAACGACGATATTTTGGGTTACATCCACTCGTTCGAATTGTTTAAAAAACCGAAGCAACTGCGGGAAATTGTGAAAAAAGTGGTTTTTATTCCAGAAACCATGTTGGTTAAAGATGTCATGAATTTAATGATTAAAAAGCGTACTAATATTTCTATTGTAGTTGATGAATATGGTGGAACCAGCGGTATGCTTACCGTCGAAGATATTGTAGAAGAATTATTTGGTGAAATTGAAGACGAACATGACTCGGTTGAGCTAATCGAAGAACAACTCACAGAACAAAACTTTAAATTTTCGGCGCGTCATGAAGTAGATTACCTCAACGAAAATTACAAGTTAGACCTTCCAGAAAGCGATAATTATGAAACGCTTGGTGGTCTAATTGTTAACCATGCCGAAGAAATACCCGATATTGGAAGTGAAATTGTGATCGATCATTTTCATATTAAAATCTTAGAAGCCTCATCTAAAAAAATAGAATTAGTTTCTATTCATGTTGGAGACCCAGACGATTAAAACCTGAGCGTTCAAAACCCGGTAATGCTACTTTCTTTAGCTAATTTCAACATCCTCTAATTTTCAAAGGCTTAAAGTTTTATTTATTGGCTAATTGTTTTATTTTCGCCAACTGTATTTTAAATAACTGAAAATGGCGATTTTAAGTAAAATTAGACAACGTACCGTCTTTTTAATTGTAATTATTGCACTTGCTTTATTCTCTTTTGTATTAGCTGACTTAATAAAACAGGGCGGCTTTACATCTAATAAATCATTAAGCACAGTAGGTGTTGTTGGAGATCAAGAAATTTCTCGTGAAGAGTTTGCCCAGATTGTCGAAAATAGAGTTCAGCAAACACAAGGTAGAACTTCGACTATTCAAGCGGTAAATCAAGTTTGGAACTCTAAAGTATACCAATTGCTTTTAGATCAAGAATTTGAGCGTTTAGGTCTTGAAGTTGGCGCAGACCAGATCACTGATGTGATGGCCGAACAATTAAATGGAAACCCACAATTTTCTAATGAAGCTGGATTTTTTGACGAAGCTAAAATGAAGCAATACGTTGCAGAAATCAAATTAACTTCGCCACAACAATACCAGCAATGGCTACAATTTGAGAAAAATATAGAAACCATAGCTCAATCACAGTTGTATTACGACATGATTAAGGCAGGTATTGGCGCAACCAAACTTGAAGCACAACAAGCTTATAAAACCCAAAACGATATGTTGAATATAAGTTTTGTGCAAGTTCCTTACACAAAAGCTAGTGAGGTAGAAGTTACTAAAGCTGATATCAACACTTACATCAACAAACACAAAGGACAGTTTAAACAAGAAGCTGAACGTGATATCAAGTTTGTTCACTTTAAAGAAGAGCCTTCTGAAGAAGACTTTACCGTCGTTGAAGAAGACATGACTCAACTGTTGGAAAACCGGGAAGAGTTTGATGAAGTATCTGGTAAAAATCAACTAGTTAACGGGTTTAAAACAACAAACGATGTCGAAAACTTTGTGAATCAAAATTCAGAAGTATCGTTTAGAGACGAATATACATTTACATACAACCTTAAAGAAAATAAAGAAGCGATTTTAGCTTTAGAAGAAGGTGACGTGTTAGGCCCTATAAAAAGTGGTAAAAGCTATTCTTTAATTAAATTGTTAGAGAAAACAAACCTACCAGATTCTATCCAACTAAAACATATTTTAGTCACCTACGAAGGTACAAACGTAGACCCACAAATAACTAGAACACAAGACGAAGCTAAAGCCTTAGCTGATAGCCTTCAAAACTTAGTAGCTAACAATAGTAATCAATTTGCAGATTTAGCTCAAAAATTCTCTGCCGATCGCCAAAGCGCAGAAAATGGAGGAGATTTAAATTGGGTAACCTATGGCCGTTTAGTTGAACGTTTTAACGATTATGTGTTTGCTCAAAAGCCTGGACATAAAGGTGTAGTTGAAACCGATTTTGGTTACCACGTGGTTTATATACAAGACAAAACAGATGAAAAGGAAGCCGTGAAGTTAGCTAGAATAGTTAAAACAGTTGAGCCTTCTGAACTTAGTCTAAATAATTTATATAGAGAAGCAACTAATTTTGAATTAGCTGCCAACGAAACAGGTTTGCAAGAGGCCGCTAAAGAAAATAATCTTAGCGTTAAGCCAGTTAATAATATGAAAGCGCTTGATGAAACTATTGCTGGCTTAGGACAGCAGCGTTCTATTGTAAAATGGGCCTTTTCAGATGAAGCCAAAGTAGGTAATGTTAAACGTTTTGATGTTTCTAATGGATATGTGATTGCCGAGCTAACAGAGATTACGAAAGAAGGCGTGAAAACAGCTGAAGAAGCTTCAGCAACAGTCACTCCAATTCTCAAAAAGCAAAAGCAAGCAAAAGAGTTAATGGATCAAATTTCTGGTAACGACATCAACGCAATTGCAAGTCAATTTGATGTATCTGTTCAAAGTGCATCTGCAGTTAATATGAGTAGTCCTGTTTTACCAGGCAGTGGTCGAGAGCCTAAAGTGGTAGGTGCAGCCTTTGCACTTGAAGCCGGACAAGTAAGCCAACCAATTCAAGGCGAAAAAGGGGTTTATCTTGTTAAACTTAATAGCAAAGAGCCAGCAGCAGATTTACCATCTTATGTAGGTATGGCCAATCAAGAAACGCAGCGACGTATTCAAGCATTGGATCAAAATTTACAAAACACCTCTCCAAGCTATTATAACCCGGATGTAAATCCTGTTTACAAGGCTTTAAAAGAAGGTACTGAAATTGAAGATAAGCGAACCTTACTTTACTAGTGCAAGTAAGACTTAATAGACATAAAAAAAGCCATCAAATTTTGATGGCTTTTTTTATAAAATAAATCCATTGTAGGGCTTAATGATATGATAGCCTCGTGTTTTAAAATACGATAAAGCTTTAAGATCAGGTGCCGTTACTAACATAAAATCGCCACCCCAAGCCCCTAAGCTTTTAACGACGCCATGAGAGTAATCTGAAAATATTTCCTGCTGAATAGGTATTTGCTGAATTAAACGCCCAATAATAGCTTCATGCTTTAATAACAGTAATTCAGCCTGGTGTAAATCATCAGTTGAAACTAAGGCGTTAGTAATCGCATTTAGCTGGCTAATATTTTCTTTAAGATCACTTTTCTCAATGCTTCTGTAACGTTTAATTCCTTCTCGGCTATTCTGTTTTTGGTTGCGGTAAATAAAGTAAAAGTGTCTTGTGAGTCTATCGTCTAGGCTCACAGGCTGTATGGTTGGTGTGGTTTTTTGAAGTTGAAAACTAATAGGTTGTTTTGCTGAAGCACACGCAATATCATAGCCACTACCTCCAAAACTCATTTTTAATAACTGATAAGGGTTCACCTCAAAACACTGGGCAAGATTAGTCACTAAAGTCGACGATGAGCCTAATCCCCAATCTTTTGGAAACTCTAATTGTGTCCTTACCTGATAGCCTTGGTTGCTTGAAATTGCACTTGGATTTAGCTGTTGTATGGCATTTAATAATTGTAACAGCCGTTGTTTAAAGTCTGATAAGTTAGAAGGTTTATAAGATGTGATTTCTTCACTATCAAATTGAATCTGCTGCCAAAGTTGTTGTTTCGGTAGATAGCTACTCCAAGTCCAAGTAGAATTTTTTGATGCCTGTAATTTTAAATGCTGGCCAAGTTGTGTTGGAAGTGCCAAACCTAGTGCGCCATCAAGTATCGCATATTCACCTGTGATTAATACTTTACCATGACTATAAACATTATGCGGCATTAGGCTCTAAGTTGGTTTATAAAATTAACCACCTCACTATGGGTTGCGGTATGAGTCTTAAAGTATTCTACCGCTTGCTCACGTTCTTGAGTGTTAGCTTCAAACTGATTTAAAATATTCATGAGGTGCATTTTCATGTGGCCTCTTTGAATTCCAGTGGTTACCAAGGAGTTAATGGCACCAAAATTTTGAGCCAAGCCAGCTACGGCAATTATTTGCATGAGTTCCTCAGCATTTGGTTTGCCTAAGGTTTCAAGCGCAACCTTAACTAACGGGTGCAAGCTTGTTAAACCGCCTATGGTACCAATGGCGATGGGAACTTCTATAGAAAATGTAAAGTCTGTTTCGGTAAGTTCAACCTTAGTTAGACTGGTGTACTTACCGTCTTTTGCGGCATAGGCGTGGATGCCTGCTTCAACCGCTCTAAAATCGTTGCCTGTGGCTAAAACTACAGCATCTATGCCATTCATAATGCCTTTATTATGCGTGACTGCACGGTAAGGTTCGACACTGGCAATATCAACCGCTTGTTTAAATCGTCTTGCGTAGTTTTGAGCTTCGGTTAATTCATCTCCAAGTTGAGTTATCGGGCACGATACTTCAGCTCTTACACGACAGTCGGGTACGTAGTTTGAAAGGATACAAAGAATAACTTCAGGTTTGGTTTCTGAGGTAAATCCAGTATAATTTTCAGCTTCAGCCTCTAGGGTTTGTCCAAACTGTTCTAAGCATGAATTTATAAAGTTTGCGCCCATTGCATCTTTGGTCTCAAAGTGGCAATGCAGTTGGTAATAATGCTCTAGTTCTTCTGTTTTGTTAACTAGTTTAATGTTAGTAATACCACCGCCACGTTGATCCATATTTTTAGTAATAGGCTTGGCTTCTTCTATTAATTTTGATTTAATCGCATTAAAAAATTGTGTAATAGTTTCAGGCTTTGCCTTACTCATAAAGTGAACATGTCCCACTTTTGTTGTTCCTAAAACCCTGGTTTTAAAACCGCCTTTGTCACCCCAAAATTTGGCTGCTTTACTTGCCGCTGCAATCACTGAGCTTTCTTCAATCGCCATTGGAATGGTATAAGTTTTACCGTTTATATTAAAGTTAGGTGCCACTCCCAATGGTAAATAGAAGTTTGAAATAGTGTTTTCGGCAAACTCGTCATGTAAACGTTGTAGCTTTTCATCGGTATTCCAATACTGGGTAATCGTATTTTTTGCCTGTTTATTTTCAGATAAATAGTGGTCGCAAATCCAATTAATCTTCTCTGTTTTAGAGAGCTTAGAAAAGCCGCTAACGTATGCCATTTGTTATACCTTTATAGTTTTAGCAAAGATACAACTCCAAATTGATTTCAATGTTTTTGTGTAGAATCTGTCGTTTTTTCAATAATTACACAAATAGATGTGTTTTCAACGCAGTTTTATGAGTAAACTTAACCGAAATTTAATGTTTTTTTAGTAAAATTGGAAACTCAAAATATGAAAAATGATTAATAAACTAGTTGCTTTTATTTGCTTGATGGCTTTTAGCACATCAAGTTTAGCACAAACTAAAGACATTACCTTAGAAAAAATATGGGGCGGAGAGTTTTCACAAGACTATATGCAGTCTCTACAATCTTTAAACGATGGTAAATCTTACATCGTTCAAGAATTTGATCGTGAAAAGCGAGAAATGCGTGTAGATGTTTATAGTTATAAAACAGGAAAGAAAACAAGCACTTTAATAAACAGTGCCGATATGTCTTTACCTTATTTCGAGACCTTTAAATTATCTACAGATGAGAAAAAAGCAATATTAGGTGTAGAAGTCGAGTCTATTTTTAGACGTTCACGAAAAGCTATTTACTATGTTTATGATATAGACCGTCAAAGCTTGAAGCAAATTGATAAGTCAAAAATTCAAGAACCAAGTTTTTCGCCAGACCAGTCTAAAGTTGCTTTTGTTAAGCAAAACAATATTTACGTTAAAGACCTTGAGACCAGTCAAGTGAGTCAAATTACAACTGATGGTGAAAACAACCGTATTATTAATGGGTTAACCGATTGGGTGTACGAAGAAGAGTTTGCTTTTGTGAAGGCATATCAATGGAGTAAAGATGGTGAACATTTAGCCTTTTTACGGTTTGATGAATCGCAAGTGCCAGTATTTTCGATGGATAGATATGGCCGTTACGGTCAAGACTTATACCCAACTCAAGATGTGTTTAAATACCCAAAGGCAGGAGAAGCTAATGCATTGGTAAGTATGCATCTTTATAGTTTTAAAGATAATTCTACCGCAACTGTAGACCTAGGAAACTACGAATACATACCACGCTTAAATGCCACTAATAGTGCACAACTGTTTAGTGTACAAACGACGAATAGGCATCAAAATAAACTTGATTTATATCACGTAGATGCCTTGACCGCTAAAGCTGAATTAATCCATACCGAAACAGATGCTGCTTATGTTGATGTGACCGATGATTTAACTTACTTAGAGGATAATAGTTTTATTTGGACAAGCGAAAAGGACGGTTGGAAGCATATTTACCACTACTCTTCTAAGGGGAAGTTAATTAACCAAGTAACCTCAGGTAATTGGGAAGTCACTAATTACTATGGATACGATAAAGATTCTAAGCGTATTTTTTACCAAAGCACAGAAACAGGAAGTGTAAATAGAGGGGTTTATTCAATTAAAATTAATGGGCGTTCTCAACGTGATTTAAGCACGACAATAGGAACAAACTCAGCTTCATTTAGTGCAGATTATACCTATTATATTAATACCTTTAACTCCGTTGATACTCCAAATGTTTATACATTACATTTAGCCAAAAACGGAAAACAAGTACGAGCCATTAAAGACAACTCCTCATTAATTGAGCAGTTAGAAGCCTATTCGATTTCTTATAAGGAGCTTTCAACGCTAGAAGTTAATAACAATGAATTAAACATGTGGCTAATAAAGCCTCATGATTTTGACCCTTCTAAACAATACCCTTTATTAATGTATCAGTACTCTGGACCAGGTTCACAATCGGTTTCTAATAGTTTTATGGGATCTAATGATTACTGGTACCAAATGCTAGCTAACCAAGGCTATATAATTGCATGCGTAGATGGTCGAGGAACTGGGTTTAAAGGTCGCGATTTTAAAAAAGTTACACAAAAGGAACTTGGTAAATACGAATTAGAAGATCAAATTGAAGCAGCCAAACTATTAGGATCACGAACGTATATAGATGAAAACCGTATAGGAATTTGGGGTTGGAGTTTTGGAGGTTATATGTCGTCTAACGCGATATTTAGAGCTAATGACGTGTTTAAAATGGCTATTGCAGTTGCACCCGTGACTAGCTGGCGTTTTTATGATACCATTTATACTGAACGCTACATGACCACACCACAAGAAAATGCTTCGGGTTATGATAATAATTCACCTATCACGCATATAGATAAATTTGATCAAGGCCACTATTTATTAATTCATGGCAGTGCCGATGATAATGTACACGTTCAAAATACGATGCAGCTTATTGAAGCTTTGGTGCAAGCGAATAAGCAATTCGACTGGCGGATTTATCCTGATAAAAATCATGGTATTTACGGTGGTAACACCCGCTTACACTTATACACATTAATGACAAACTTTATAAACAACAAACTGTAAAACACTGTATATGGAATTTAAATTTGGCGGTTCAGAATTGAATCAAAAAACAGTTTTAGGTCAACCTTCTGGCTTATTTGTTCTCTTTTTCACTGAAATGTGGGAACGATTTTCTTATTATGGAATGCGTGCACTTTTAGTCTTATTTTTAACCGCATCATTATTAGATGAAGGTTGGGCTTGGGAAAGAGATGATGCGTTATTACTATATGGCTGGTATACGGGCTTGGTTTATATTACCCCA
>CBFHKB010000021.1:0-10494 GCA_965656295.1 Psychroflexus sp. | reverse complement strand
GTTATTGGTGGGTATATTGCTGATAAACTTTTAGGATATAGAAAAGCTGTAGTTTGGGGTGCATTGATAATGACTTTAGGGCATGCATCAATGGCACTAGAAGGCGTAACGGGTGTATTTTTTTACTTAGGACTTTTGTTTTTAATTATCGGGAATGGTTTATTTAAGCCGAATATTTCATCAATTGTTGGAAAATTATACAAAGATGAGGGTAAAAAGAAGGATGCAGGCTACACGATATTCTACATGGGAATTAATGCGGGAGCGTTTTTAGGCATTCTGATGTGTGGTTATTTAGGTGAGAAAGTTGGTTGGCACTGGGGATTTGGTCTTGCTGGAATATTTATGTTTTTTGGTATGCTCCAATTCTATTATGCACAATCTATATTTGGTAAAATTGGTTTAAAGCCCGATGATGATGACAACTTCATAGATTCAACAGCCTTAGAAGGTGAGACGGAACATATTGATCATACTAAAGAAGATAGCGTCAATAAGAAGGTGAAAAATGATCGACTAATTGTGATAGGTGTTTTAGCTTTCTTCTCTATTTTCTTTTGGTGGGCCTTTGAACAGGCCGGTGGATCAATGACCATATTTGCCGGGGATTATACAAACAGGCTTTTAACGGATGAAACTGCAAATATTTTTAAAATAATTAATGCTGTTATAACGGTAATACCAATGCTAGTTATTACTTGGGTACTAGTTTTACTGTTTAAACAAACCTTTGGAAAACATCCATTATCTAATATTTTTTTAGGTACTAGTTTCGTTATCATTTGGGGTGTTGTTATTTGGATGCTTTACAGAGAGTTTACTAACGAGGTTGCAGAAGTGCCAGCTTCATGGTTTACAGTGCTTAATTCTTTATTTATAATTGTTTTCGCACCTCTTTTTTCAAAAATTTGGGAAAGTAAACTCAACCCTTCAGGGCCAGTTAAGTTTGCAATTGGTCTTATTTTATTGGGTCTTGGTTTTGCCTTTTTATCGTATGGTTCTTTTGGTATTCCCCAAGGCGCTAAAACTGCTTCTGTTAGTATGATTTGGTTAGTCTTAGCTTACTTATTTCATACGCTTGGAGAGTTATGTGTATCACCTGTAGGTTTATCCTATGTAAGTAAGTTATCACCAGCAAAATTGGTAGGATTAATGTTTGGAGTTTGGTTTTTTGCGAACTTCTTAGCTAATTTACTTGCTGGTGTGACAGGAAGTTATATTGATGTTATAACAGAAAATTATTCAATGTCAACGTTCTTCTTAATATTTACTCTAATCCCTGTAGGAGCTGGATTTGTGATGCTAATTCTTAGCCGATTATTAGTTAATAAAATGCACGGCATTAAATAAACAGTTGAATAGTGCGTTATTAGAAATAGTAACGCACTAAATTTTAGCATTTATGAAATTACTTGTAACCACTTTTGTGTGCTTTATAGTTGTATGTTCAGCACAAGCTCAAACTATTAATTGGATGAGTATGAACGAAGCGCTTGAAGCACAACAAACTGAACCCAGAAAAATAATTGTAGATGTTTATACCAATTGGTGTGGCCCCTGTAAATTGATGGATAAACGTACGTTTGCTCACCCTGCTGTCGCCAATTATATTAATACGCATTTTTATGCTGTTAAATTTAATGCTGAAGGGACCGAAGAGGTCACTTACAAAGACTACACGTATAAAAATATTCATTATGATGCCTCGAAATCCCCGAATCAGCGTAATGGCCAACATTTATTTGCACATGCTTTAAAAGTGAGAGCCTATCCAACGGTAGTATTTTTTGATGAATATTCGGATATAATTTCACCTGTTGTGGGTTTTAAAAAACCAAAAGAACTAGAGCTTTATCTTAAAATGATTTCCACCGATAAATATAAAGAGATCACTACTCAAGAAGCTTGGCAAACCTACCAATCTAATTTTCAATCCAGCTTTTAAATTCCCTTAAATCATAAGCACCTTGTTCGTAAACCGAATAAAAAGCAATGTTTTTTAGTTGACAAGTTTTTTTCCATCGATCAACATAAGATCTGTAGTTATTACTCGCTGCAATAATTAATTGTGGCTCTAGTTGTTGTATAAGGCGGTCTAAATTTAATTTTGGCGATTCGGTAAGTAATATGATTTGTCGATGATTATCTAATTTTTGATAGATAGCTGTACTATCAATTACCTGTAGTGATGTCGAATCGTTTACTAAATAAGCATTTGCTAAATTTTCAATGTGTACGTGTTGCGAACCAAATTTATGTCTAGCTGAATTAATAGTGTAACTATTAATCATATTAACCGAATCACTTTCAGCAGTCGTGAACACCTTTAGGTTTGATCCTTTAACTTGAAGTAATTCTACACTATTAAAGCTTTTAAGAATAATAAGTTTTTGTTGAAGCTGATAGTCCTTATATGTTGAATAAATAGTAAAGCAAAGCAGTATTAAGCTCGTGTTTAAGGCAAAATATGAAAGCTTTTTATACCGTTTGTTCCAGAAGAAAAGAGTCAAAATAAACACTAACGAAGTCCATAATAAAGGTTCTGTGAAATACACATATTTAAATTGTAACGCTTCCAATTCACTTAACCTGTTAATCACTAATCGCAACATGCTTAAGGCATGGTTAAATAGAGTTACCAATACTTCAGGTAAAATTTGAGCTGCTGCAAGCGCAAGTGTTATAATACCCAGTCCCAAAATGAGACCAAGAAAAGGTAAAATAATAAGATTTGATAGTATAAAAATGCCTGAAAATTGATTGAAATAATACAAGCTTAAGGGTAAAATAGCAATTTGCGCGGCAAGACTTACTGTTAGGGTATCCCAAAGTAAGCGGTCTAGCCAAAACTTTGGACTGTAATAGCAGCTCAATTTAGGTTGTAGCATAAGTATACCAACAACAGCTAAATAACTAAGTTGAAACCCCACTTGAAAAATAATATAAGGATTATTTAAGACTAACACTAAACCCGATAGGCACAACGTATTTAATGGATTTGTGCGTCTTTGAAGTAAGAGCCCTAAACTTAAAAAGCTAAACATAACGGTTGCTCTAAACACCGATGGTGACAGTCCAGCCAATACGGCAAATCCCCAAAGACCTAAAATAACGACAAACGGTCTTAAGCGACGGCCAAGTTTAGTAAATGACAAAGGTTTAGTGATGAGATTAAAAAGCAATAAAATAATACCAACATGTAGTCCTGAAACCGCTAAAATATGAACAACACCAGCATCTCTAAAATCAGCCATTGTTTCTTTTGAAAGGTGTTGTCGATCTCCTAAAATAAAAGCATCAATAAGAGCGATATTTTGCAGATTAAAATCATACCGACGTAAGCTTTGATCTAAATGTGATCTAATACTATTAGCTGTTTTGTATAAGTTAAATCTATCACGTGACTGATGCTCAAAATCTTTCGTTCGGGTCGTCACCGATCGATAAATCTGCTGTTGCTCCATGTACTTCTTATAGTTGAAGTTTTGAGGATTTTCAGGAGCTTTAAATTCGTGTAACATAAAACTACCAATCAGGCCATCCCCTACTTTTAAAGACATACTTTGAGTAGAATCTTTAGCTATTTTAAGAAGCATTTGACCTTTTGTGGCCTGTTTATCAATAGTTGAAACGGTAATAACATAGTTATCGTAAAAGCGATTGGGTTTCAGCTTTTGGGTGACTTGAGCATTCAAGTAAACCGGTTGGTCTGTTTCTATGTCAAGATTTAAATAATGGGAGTTAATTTGTTCTGGTTGCCGAGTTTGAGTGTTAAGATATCCCAATAAAAACGTACAAATAATTAAACTAAGATAGCTTACTCGGCTAAATTTTTGGTGAGTTTTGGCTAAATAGTGTGTGGCAAGAGCTACGCAACCTGAGGCAATTAACCAAACTAAACTGTGTGGTATAGCCTTGTAAAAACCAAAAACAACACCACTCCCAAAAATGAGAGTGAAAAGGATTAATTTATAGTTTAAAAACCTCAAAACGGGCTTTTTATGGGTTACAATTTTTATTTTATGTAACGTCTCACTTCAGCAAAATTACGTTTCCAATAGGGATTACTGAGAGTAGATATCATCACTCCACGAGAAGAGCTGGAATGTATAAATTCAATTTCACGACCTTCAGCTAAGGTTATAATTCCCACATGACTTTTTTTTCGCGAACGCTTTAAAGTTCTAAAAAAAATCAAATCGCCTACTTGAGCTTTCTTCTTACGTACCTTTTTTCCGCTTTTACTTAATTGCTTAGTGGTGCGTGGCAAATTATATCCGATTTTATTATAACTCACGTTAATAAGCCCTGAACAATCCATCCCTTTTGGGGTTTTACCACCAAACTGGTATGGTGTCCCGATGTAGGCTTTGGCATAATTAGCGACTTGAATATTTGGTGCAATGGCCTTATTTTTCTTAGCTCCACAACTAGATAAAATAAAACCCGATAATACGAGAATTACTAAAAACTTTATTTTTTCCAAAACTTCCATTTTTGAGAAGGTTGCTCGTTGTGTTCGTTATAGCCATAGCCATAGCCATAATTGTAGGTATAGGCGCCTTTTTCTATTAAGCCATTCATAACAATGCCAATATTTTTAAGCTTATCGTGCTTTTTAAGATCTTTAATATGTTCTATTAACCTCACATCTGTATGACCCGCTCTTGTGATATATAAGGTAACATCAGCATACTTAGAAATCATTATTGTATCGGTGACTAATACGGTAGGAGGCGTATCTACAATTACATAATCATAATTTTGTTTGGCTGTTTGCATAAATTCTGAAAAACGCTCGCTGGTCAGTATCTCAGAAGGATTTGGAGGGATATCACCCGATAGAACAATATCCAGGTGTGAGTTTTTAACATTTGTGTTAGTGATATCAGGTAATTGAAGTTTATGGTCGTGTAAATAATTGGTTAAGCCTTTTACAGTTTTCTCTAAGCCAATGTAATTATGAATTTGAGGATTTCTTAAGTCACAACCTACCAAAAGCACCTTTTTAGAGCGTGAAGCAAAAACGGTTGCTAAATTGAGTGCTACAAAGGTTTTGCCTTCCCCTTTTGTTGAAGAGGTGACATATATAATTTGATTTTGAGCTTCTTTATCTTTAGATAGAGCAACAAAGTTAATGTTAGTTCTTAAAATTCTAATAGACTCAGCTAGTGGGCTTCGGTCTGCTGGCGTGATTAACTCGAAATTTTTCGTTTCAACTTCTGGAATTTCCCCTAGAATAGGGATTTCTTTTAACTTGATTTTTAAAAGATCTACGGAATTTAGTTTCGTATTAAATAAGAATTTAAGATAAAAGATACCAAACGGAATAATTAAACCTATTACTAAACCCCCTAATAATACAATTTGTTTTTTTGGTTTTACGGGAGCTGGATTCGTGTAGGCATAATCAACTATTTTAATTACAGGTGCTGTGATGGCATATGTAAGCGCTGCTTCTTCTCGTTTTTGGAGTAAAAAGAGAAACAGCTTTTCTTTAATAATACGTTCTCGCTCTATACTTCTAATTTGTTTACCTTGGTTCGGAAGGCGTTCAATTCGAGAGTTAAAGCTATTTTCACGTTGAGCCGAGTTGTTTAGACTTATTTCAATATTTCTTATGTAATTATTGACAGACGATATAATATTGCGTTTAATGGACTCAAGTTGACTGTCTAAAGCTTTTACGGAAGGGTTTTCTTCTGTGGCAGAGACTAATAAGTTTTTACGTTCATTAATCAACTCATTGTAAGCGGCTGTTAACGTGTTGACATTAGAACTTTCTATGCCTAAATTTGCAGGTAATAAATTAAACTCTGTTTCGCTTACCAGTACATCGCGAAACTCTTTTGCTATTTCTAACTTTGTTTCAATTTCAAAAACGCGCATTTCAGAAGAGCTGTAATTTCCAAATAAAGCTTCTGTACTTGCTTCAATATCTACAAGCTCGTTACTCGATTTAAAATCGGCTAAAGAGGTTTCGACGGTGTCAAGTTCTTCTACTAAAAATTTTAAACGTTCTTGAACAAATTCACCTGTTCGTTTGGCAATAATTCTATTATCATCAACACCATCTTTATTAAACTGCTGCATCAGCTCATTGAGGATGTCTTCATTTTTTTCTTGATTTTCTCCGTTGATGCTGATGTTAATAATATCAGCTCTATCTTGAACAGGTTCAGCTGTAATTTTTTGGTTAGACAAACTTGTTACGAGATCCTCTAAGCGATGCTTCTTAAACATAAATTCAACTCCAACAATACTTTCGATATCTCCATTGTACTTCGGGTTTAAGCCTAATATGCCAAAGGTATCTTCATACATTAAAGTGTCTCCGATTTCAAGTTGCGCTTCAAAATCAGAATCTACTTTAGAAACGGTAACTTTATTTTGTTCTGTAAACTTAATGTTTAGAAATGGGGTTGACTTAAACTCACTGTGATCATCGATTTCCCAATTAATTTTAAACGGTATTTCAGCGTTCCAAATTTCAAAATCTTTAATGGTGCCCGTTTTATAAAATTGGGTTTCTAGGTTTAATGTTTTTATAATTTTCTTTGATAGTCGACGCGATTTTAAAATTTGAATCTCATTTTCAAGATTAACTTTGCTCATGTCTATTAAAGGCGATCCGCCTTGTAAACCTGATAAATCTATGCCTTCCTGTTCTTTTAAAATTTTAATTTTAGAGTTAGTGGAATAAATCGTTTTAGAATATCTTAGATAAATAAATGCAATGCTAAGCGATATGAGCACAGCGATCACAAACCATGGCCAGTATCTCAAGTATTGAAGAATAATAGACTTTATGTCTTCGTCTTGATCGTGAATTGGTGAGTTATAGTTTGGTTGAGGGTTATTCATACACTTAAATTATCTGAAAATTAAAACGGCAGAAGTCAACAATATTGAGAATACAGAGAGTAAGGTTCCAACATTTGTTATAAATCCAGCGGATTTCACTTGTGGGTTATTAGGCTCTACATAAATAACATCGTTGGGGTGTACATAATAATAAGAAGTGTTCATCCATTCTACTGAAGTTAAATCGATGGTTTTTACCTCTCTTTTATTGCCTAGTTGTCTTATAATTTTAACATTTTCTCGTTGCCCTCTTATGTTTAAGCCGCCAGCCATTCCTAGGGCTTGTGGTAAAGTTAGGCGCTCATCGGTCACTTCGTAGTTGCCAGGCCTATTCACTTCACCTTCAACGGTAAACATATTATTGATAATCCGTAGGTTAACAGCAACATCTTTCACGTAAGGCTTTAATTTTTGTTCCATTAACTTCTGAGCTTCAAGTGTGGTTAATCCCTCGAGTTTAATTAAGCCAAGTTCAGGAAAATTGATTTCACCATTTTTATTTACAAGATAACCTCTGAGTTTTAGAATAGACGGTTGTATTTGCATGGTTTGATTTTCAGCGGCTCTAGTAAATGGTAATACACTTCTGTAATTTGAAGAGGTTATTTCTATATTTAAAATAGAGTTAACTTGAATCTTAGGGTGAGTGTATATAGAATCCAGATCAACTAAGTTTACCTGGTTAGAGTCTTGGTAGTAAACAATATCTTTTCGGGTAGAGCAGGCTAGAAATAGAAAAGATAGAATAATGAGTAATGGTTTTTTCATACTACAAATATATATTATTTTCAAGTATTTAAAGTTGAAAGTTTGTCATGCGTTTTTAAATTAGGCTTACAGACTTTTTTTATTACTTTTGTTTAACTAACTTTTTTAATTAACCAATTATTATAATGTGAGCAATTTAAAAAACTTTACAATTAAGTTTTTAAAAAACTTGTCAAAAGATTACGTGCCAAGGCACTTAATCTTTTTAATTGACTTGATTATTGCTTTTGCTTCAATTCAGATTACATTTTTCTTAATCTCGACCATTCGCTTTCCCGAATTTATATTTTTTGATTTTTCTTGGCGCCTATTAGTTGTTTTGGTAGTTCAATCTATAGCTTTTTTTCTTTTTAAAAGCTATTTTGGTATTGTAAGGTACACAGGCTTCAGAGATGCAATAAAATTAATTCAAACAACACTATTTGCTGTTTTTCTGCTTCTTACCATCAATAACCTGTATTATCTATTTTACAACGAAAAAATTACAGTTGATGCAGGTATTATTATTTATGGGTTTATACTTTTTTCAATTCTGTTTTTGTTTCGAGTTATTGTTAAGCGAGCTTACCAATTAATTCATGCGACCGAAAGTAACGTCAATGCATATATTTTAGGTACAGGGTTAACCGATGTCGCTATAGCTGAAAGTATTATTTCAGACGCTCAAACAGAGTTTAAACTTGGAGGCTTTTTAAATATGAGCAGTAAATTTAAACGGAAAAGGATTTTTAACTTACCTATCGTTCAAACACAAGAACTGTTAGATACACCAGGTGAAAAATGTGTTATTATTAATAATACCAAACTTCAACAAATCGATGATCAGCTTCAAAGTCAAATCGATTTACTTTTAGAAAACAACATTAAAATTTATAAATTACCTGAAATTCAAGATTGGAACGATAGTCTTAACCTACTGTCCTTAATTGAAGAAATTAACCTAGAGGATTTACTTCAACGTAGCCCAATTAAACTTAATAAAACTAAGCTAAAAAGCACTTATAAAAATCAAGTTGTACTTGTGACTGGAGCGGCCGGTTCTATTGGGAGCGATATTATACGACAACTTATACCATTTCAGCCTGAAAAATTAGTTTTACTAGATCAAGCCGAAACACCACTTCATAACTTATGTATTTATTTAGATAGAGAGCATCCTGAAATTGATTATTGCTCTGTAGTGGCAGATGTAAAAAATAAATCTCGTCTAGCAGAAGTTTTTGAAACATATCAGCCGCAAATTGTGTTCCATGGTGCTGCCTATAAACACGTGCCTTTAATGGAAAGCAATTCTATTGAAGCTATCCATACTAATTATCTTGGTACAAAAAACCTTGTCGATTTAGCATCAAAACATGCTGTAAATCGGTTTGTTTTTGTCTCGACCGATAAAGCTGTTAATCCCACCAATATTATGGGGGCAACAAAACGATGTGCAGAAATTTATGTCCAGTATGTGTCGCAACAAATCGAAAATAAAACACTCTTTATTACCACTAGATTTGGAAATGTGTTAGGTTCTAACGGTTCTGTGATTCCGCATTTTAAAAACCAGATTGCACAAAATGGTCCTGTTACCGTTACACATCCTGAAATTACTCGATTTTTCATGACCATAGACGAGGCTTGCCAATTGGTATTAGAAGCAGGCGCGATGGGTAAAGGCGGTGAGATTTACGTGTTTGATATGGGTGAACCTGTTAAAATTATTGACCTCGCTAAGCAAATGATTAGACTTTCAGGCTTTACTCCAAATGTAGATATAAAAATCACCTTTACAGGTCTAAGACCGGGAGAGAAGCTATACGAAGAATTGTTAGCCGATAAAGAAAACACATTGCCAACACACCATCAAAAAATACTTATTGCTAAATCTTCATTTGAGTTTAATAATGAAAAAACAATTTTACTTCAAAATTTAGTAAAACAAGTTAACGAAAATAATACTTTAGCGTCAACTAAAATTTTACAACAACTAGTTCCCGAGTTTAATCATAATAAAATTCAAGATCGCCAAATTGGCTAGTATAATTTGGCAACTTCACTATTAAGCCATATCAAAAACGCTTCATCTTCTTTCGTAAAGGCATTTTTGGTATGAGAGTCAATATCAATTTGTCCAATATTCTGTCCACCTACAAATAGAGGTATTACAATTTCAGACTTAACGTTAATGCTACAGGCGATATAGTTAGACTGTGCATTAACATCATCAACTATAAAATTCTCATTACTTACAGCAACTTGCCCGCAAATACCTTTTCCAAATGGTATTATGGTATGATCTGTAGGCTCCCCAGCAAAAGCAGCTAGTTTTAACTCAGGCTTATTTCCATTTTTAAAATAAAACCCTACCCAATCATATTTTGTAACTTCAGTTTGAAGAATTGTACAAATAGCTTCAAGTTTGTCTTCACGTGTATGATCTTGTTCAAGTATATTTAGAACAGCAGGTCTTAAGTTTTCTAATGTCATTACTTAATTGTTTAACTGCAAAAGTATTTAGTTTTGTCGATCTTTCAACTCATTAAAAAACTATAAATTTGTTAAATATAATTAGTTATGGAACTCATCAAAAAAAATAAAGCTGTGTTGAAATTCTTAGGAATTTTTTTTGGGAGTTACCTCATTTTTATCTTGATCTATAACTATTACTTAACGTATTTTGGTTCAAATACGTATTATCCAGATCTAATTACACATATGGTAGCGCTTCAGAGTCAAGATTTAATAGAGGTTTTTGGATATACCACTAAAAGTATTAAAAGTACTTACGATCCATCAATGAGAATAGGCATAAACGGCACCTATCTAGTGCGTATAGTTGAAGGTTGTAACGCTGTAAGTGTAATGGTTCTATTT
>CBFHKB010000020.1:0-21157 GCA_965656295.1 Psychroflexus sp. | reverse complement strand
TCAGAATCGTCACCCAATCGGTTAAAATAGCTAGCAGTAACTTCAGTAGAATCATTAAAAAAGTAAGTTGAACCTATGTTAATATTGAAATTTTTACGATCGCGATCATAATCTCGTTCTTCAAAAATTCGATCAAAATCAGAAGTACCTTCGAAATAATTATTCTCAAACACGGCGTTTCCAGGCGGTTGACGTTGAGTGTAACCTAAGTTAGTAAAAAAGTTAAACCGCTCTGTTCTGGCATTAGCATTCACATTTATCCCGTTGTTAAGCGGCGTACCTATATTAGCACGTACCGAACCATTAAACCCTAAAGTTTTATCCCGCTTTAAAACAATGTTTAAAATTCCGGCGGAACCTTCTGCATCGTATCGAGCTGAAGGACTTGTAATAACTTCAACTTTTTCTATAGCTTCAGCTGGCAGTTGCTGAAGGACATCGGTAGATCCAAATCCTGCTATAGCTGAAGGTTTACCGTTAATTAAAATTCTAACATTACTATTTCCTCTTAAATTAATAGCACCATCAACATCTACAGTAACGGAAGGAACATTGGCTAAAGCGTCAGAAATGGTAGCACCACTTGTTGTTAAGTCTTTACCAATATTATATATTTTTTTATCTAAACGTATATCCACGGTAGTAGTTTCAGCGGTAACCACAACTTCGTCAAGGCTATCGGCTTTAATGCCTAATCCGATTGTTCCTAAATCTTTATTTTGGGATAAATCTAAGTTAGTAAAGGTTTTGGATTCAAATGAAATGTATTCAACTTTTACATTATAAATTCCTTTTTCTACTTTTAAATTAAATTCTCCCTTAGTATTAGTTACACCACCTTCAATAATCTCTTTAGTGTCAGAATTTATAATTGATATGGTGGCATATTCTAAGGGGAAATTTTGATCTTTATCTACGACCTTTCCTGATAATGTAGAAGTTTGACTAAACCCAAAAAGGCCAATTAACAAAAGTAGACTCGTATAAACGTATTTCACAGTAATGTTTTTAAATGTTATTAATTTGACCTATACAATACTGATATGTTTAAAGCATGCTCGTTAAAATTGAGTTAAGAGTTTAATTATGATTTATAATGACGATTATAGCGTTTACGGGCAAAAAAACCAAATACCAACCATACGACAAGGCTTCCTACAATAAATTGATAACTAATAATTTGATCTCCACTAGCGTAAGAATGCAAGCCGGTTAAATAAAAATTAACACCAAAATAGGTCATTAAAATAGAACCAAAAGCAATCACAGAAGCCCAATTAAAGGCGAACATTCCTTTTAAACCTGGCACAAAACGCATATGAATTACAAAGGCATACACAATAATACTAATAAGCGCCCAAGTTTCTTTCGGATCCCAACCCCAGTAACGACCCCAGCTTTCATTGGCCCATTGGCCACCTAAGAAATTACCTATAGTTAACATAATTAGACCTACCGTAAGCGATAGTTCATTGATAATAGTTAACTCTTTAATATTAAGCTTCATTTTCTTTTTGTTAGACGACGTTGTAGCCATCATCAAGAAAAGAGATAACAAACCAATAATCATACTTAACGCAAATGGCCCGTAACTACCCACGATAACAGCCACGTGGATCATTAACCAATACGAGTCCAGTACAGGCTGTAAATTGCCTATACTCGGATCTAGCCAATTCCAATGAGCAATCATCAAAATAATTGAGGCTACAAAAGCTGTTGATGCCATAGTGAGATCACTTTTTCGACCAAATGCTAAACCAAAAAACATGGTGGCCCAGCCTACGTAAATCATACTCTCATAGGCGTTACTCCAAGGAGCATGACCAGAAATATACCAGCGCATTGCTAAACCAGCTGTATGAGCTAAGAACAAGGCCAACAAGACAAATTTTAAGGCAGTAATAATTCCCGAATTAACTTTCGATGGCTTGAAAATTTGTACAAGCACAAGGACAATCATAACAACACCAGCGTATAAATAATATTGGTATAAACGGTTAAAAATATCAATCTCATTGTATAAGACTTCAGCTTCGACTTTATCTTCACTTGGCAACACTTCACTTCCGTATTTCTTCTGAAAATTATTAACACTAGTCAGAATACTTTCAGCTTGTTCATAGTCGCCCGTTTGTCGTGCCTTTTGAAGTGATTGAATGTAAATTGGTAAGATGCTTCTCGTATATAATGTATCTTCATTTACAAAATATTGATCTTCTTCAAGCTCGGTATAAGATACCCAACGGTTATTAGGGTGATTAGGAATAGGGAAAATACGCAGCATTTCACCTTGAAGTGTATTAAATAACAAGTTTACACGTTCATCGGCCTTTTTAAAATCTTTCTGAAATTGATTTGGTACTTTAGCTCGGTAAGCTGCATCTAAATAAGGACTAAGCTTGTAAGTTCCGTCTGAATTAAAAAACTGAGTTAAAGATATATACTCTTCTCCTTCATTAACTCCTAAGATATGATGAATACTATCGTTTTTAGTTTTTAGTTTAATAAGTGGCGCTGTATACCAGACCATTGGGTTTTCGATCATAGACAATAACACTTGATCACTATTTAAACCTTCGTAGGTATCTTGTTTGGCTAACTTTCTTAGTAATTGTGACGAATAGGTATTTATAGGTTTCATACGACCGCCATAATCTTGAATCACTATTTTACCAAAAGTTTTTGCGTGTGATTCTTCGACGGCATTGGCTTTTATCATTTTATTAACTTGCTCAGCATTCATTTTCAACACATTAGAGCTTGAATTGTGTTGCTCATGAACCGCCACACTATCTACAGCCGTTTCGGGTTGAGATTCTGCTACTACATTGCCATTTTCAACTTGGGCAAATGCTGAAGTAGAACCTAAGAGCAATAGAGTTATAGCCGTTAACTTTGCTTTTTTAGACTTGATCTTTTCTAAAGAAGACCTTAAGTTTCCAAAACGTGAGTGTTTATCAAACATAATTAACATTAAACCTAAATACAATAAAAAATAACCTATGTAAGTAATCCAAGTTCCCCACCAATCATTATTGACCGATAAAATGGTGCCTCGTTCGTCTGGCTGAAAGGAGGCTTGAAAGAATCGATAGCCATCGTGATCTAACACGTGGTTCATATAAATATCGTAAGGATAGGTGTCTGCCCCATCTACTACTTCAACTTTAGACATAAATGAGGTATAACTTGGTGTTCCTCGATCTGCTGTTCCTGGCTGTTTTTCTGCAATAAAATCATTGAGTTTTAATGAAAAAGGAAGCTCTATTTCTTTACTACCGTAGCGGGTATAAATGTCAAAACCACCAACTTCAGTTTTTTTCAAATCTTCTATGGTTCCTTGAGAGCCTAATAAACTTACAGTATCTACAGCTGTTGGTGTTGTGATTTTAAACTTCACACCATCACGTTCATTATCGGTTGGGTTTTCTATAGGAACTAAATCATAAACTCCAGTAATGGCAGGCTCTGGAATCACAAACTGCATTTGACCTACAGTATACAAAGAGCGTAAATTTAATGTTTGCAAAGAATCTTGAATAAGCTGGCCACGTTCTTGATCGGCCATACGCATCCAATCTCCCGAAAATGCAGAGTTAATAGAATAGCCTATTTCATTATTACCTGTAATATTAATAGCGCCCTCAGTTTTTTTATTAAATGAAAATAAGGTATTGTGAATATTAGACACTTGACCAGACTCAATATAATGTTCATGACGGCTACCACTACTCGACTCGACTATTTTTAAAAAGTAGTTTCCAGTCTCATTAGGGACCACATCTTCTTTAGCTGATTTTATAAAATCTATGACTTCAAAAGAAATAGGCGTACCATTAAACTCGGTATTAATCGTTTTACCAAGACTAATTTTTGGACCTAAATTAAGAGGATGATGCTGGATGCGGCGTCTTGGCTCACCTTCTATTTCACCATCGATGTAAGTGGTTAAAAATGTTTTCTCAGATAGCATTTTATTGGTTAACTCACCTTCACGAATTGGCATAATACCTTCTTCGCCAAAATAGCGGGTTACAAACGCACCAAATAGAATTAATATAAACGATAAGTGAAATACTAGGGTGGTTAATTTCTCTTTTCGTAAAAGTTTAAAACGAAAAATATTACCTATAAAATTAATCACAAAAAACACCATTATCACCTCGAACCACCAGGCATTGTAGATCCACTCTCGAGCTGTAATTGTAGCGTACGAGTTTTCAACAAATGTACCAACAGCCATGGCTACCGCATAAATTATAAATAAAGCCGCCATGAGCTTAGTTGAGAATAATATATTAGCTAATTTCTTCTGAAACATATCTGTAAATTTAAACTGCAAAGATATTTAAAACAAGGCGATTTTTACACTTATTTCTGGCTTTCGCTATTAGTTTTATAAAATGTTTAAATAAGCTAAACTTATGCGTAATTTGGCGCACAAGATTAAATTGTATTTATAAATTTGTAGATATGAAGAAGGTTTCGATAATTGGTACAGGCAATGTGGCTCATCATTTGGCAAAAGCTATTTTAGGGGTAAGCCATTGGAAACTTCATCAAATTTATGGCCGAAATTCCTCAAATTTAACTAAACTACAGCAGCAAACTCATCAAGACTTTAAATCTATTACGACACTCGATGCTTTAGAAGATGTAGACGTTATTTTGTGTTGTGTAAGCGACCAAGCCATTTCTGAAATCGCCCATCAACTCAAGCACACAAAAGCTGTACTGGCTCACACCTCTGGCGCGACACCTTTGTTAAAGGAAACTGAACATAATGCCGTATTTTATCCGCTGCAAAGCTTTTCGAAATTGAAAGCATTAAATTATGCTGATATTCCGTTTTGTCTAGAAGCTGACACCTCTAAAGGCTTAAATATACTAAGCGATTTAGCAAATTCGATTTCAACTGAAGTTTATAGAATTAATACAACACAGTGACTTCAGCTACACTTAGCAGCTGTTTTTGTTAATAATTTTACCAACTTTATGGTTAAAATCGGAGAAGAAATTTGTGATGAGCATCAGGTTAATTCAGCTATACTAAAGCCATTGATTAAAGAAACATTTGAAAAATTAAATTATCTTTCGGCCAACGAAGCTCAAACAGGTCCTGCTAAACGCCAAGATGTAGAAACCATACATCGGCATTTACAACAATTGACTAACACTAACTATAAATCGGTTTACCAAACTATTAGTACAACAATTTTAAACGACTATGGAAAGAAACTATAAAGAAATTTTAAACGATATTACCACTTTTGTATTTGATATTGATGGCGTACTTACTGATGGTAGCCTACAAGTGACTTCAGAAGGGTTTTTAATTCGAACAATGAATGTTAAGGATGGTTTTGCGCTTAAGCAAGCCATAAACCAAGGCTATGAACTTTTATTTATTTCTGGCGGTACTAATGAAGGGGTTCGAACACGATTGAAAGATTTAGGCATTACCAATATTCACTTAGGTATTCAAGATAAGGTAGAATGTTTAGAAGAGTTTTTAGATGTGTATGATATTTCTACTAAAAACGTAGCTTATATGGGTGATGATATCCCAGATCTGTATCCCATGAAATTAGTGGCCTTACCTACTTGCCCACAAGATGCTGTGCCCGAAGTTAAAGCGGTTGCCAAATACATTTCTCATCGAAATGGTGGCGATGCTTGTGCCAGAGATCTAATCGAACAAGTACTAAAAGCACAAGATAAATGGGTGGTTTAATGTGAGATTTTTGACAACATTTTTTAAAGCATTAAGACCTGTAAACTTAGGTATGCTTTTGGTATTACAAGGCATAATTCGTTATAACTTTTTACCAGGTTTTGAAACTGCTATTACACTTTCAAGTATAAACTTTTATGGGTTAGTGCTGAGTTTAATGTGTATTACTTCAGCGGGTTATCTTATTAACGATCGGTTCGATATACTCACCGATAAGATTAATCAAAAAACAAAACTAAGTACTGCTTACTTAAACTCTTTTCAGTTTACTGGTGTATATGTACTATTAAATTTAATTGGATTATTCTTTGGCGCTTACATTAGCATTACAGCACAAAATAATTTTGCCCTCATTAGCTTTTTAACAACACCCTTGCTATTGTTTTTATATGCTAAGAATTTAAAACAACTCCCATTGGTAGGGAATATTTTGGTGAGCGTTTTAGTCGCTTTAAGTGTATGGATTTATGCTAGTTTTGAACTCGAAATTTGGTCTATTCAACACATAACAAATCTTACCATGTGGTATTTTTGCGGAATGAGTTTTTTAATAACACTTGGCCGAGAACTTATTAAAGATATACAAGACATCAAAGGAGATTACGCTGCTTCTATGCAAACTTTAGCCATTTGTTTGGGCCGTTCACGTACTAAAAATATTGTGTTTGCAGTCTTATTAGGTCTGTTAGGTCTAAGTCTTGTGTTTTTTAACACTCATTTTTTAAATCAGCCGATTAACCTTGCTTTTGCCTACGGTTTAATTATTGTACCCGTAAGCCTCTTAACCTGGCAATGTAGCCAAGCACAATCCGAAGCTTCATTTAACCAACTAAGCCGAAATTTTAAAATTATAAGCCTATTAGGCGTTATAATGATTTGGACTATAAAATTTTAACCATGTTAGAACTCTTGGAACAATCTCATAATCAGCAAATCATTTTAGCTTCGGCATCGCCAAGGCGAAAAGAAATTTTAGATGCTTTAGGTTTAAAATTTAAAGTTGAAACACGACCTGTAAAAGAAGTATTTCCAAACCACTTAGAACACCATGAAATTTCAGATTTTTTAGCTGAATTAAAGGCAAGTGCGTTTGATGATTTGGCCCCTAACAATTTAGTAATAACAGGTGATACTATTGTTTGGCATCAAAATAAAGCTTTAGGAAAACCTAGAGATTACAACGACGCCTTTAAAATGCTAACAAATTTATCAGGCCAAACCCATGAGGTCATCTCTTCAATAAGCTTAAAAACAAGCACGCAACTTAAAACCGTTCATGAAGTCACTAAAGTTAGTTTTAAAGCCCTTTCTGAAGAAGAAATCACACATTATATAAACACCTATTTACCTTACGACAAAGCCGGGGCATATGGTATTCAAGAATGGATTGGTCAAATAGGGATTTCAACAATCGAAGGTTCGTTTTACAATGTAATGGGACTACCATGTTTCGCTCTATATCAAGCCCTTAAAGAAGTCTTAAATAAGAAGTGACGTAAGGTATATATCGTACATTTAAATTAAAAATGCGGTTTTATTACAGTTTTATAGTTGGTATTCTTGTCACAGCTTGCCAAACCACAACTCAACAAACATCAACTCCCAAAGCAAAGGCTACACCTCTTGAGCTTAGTGACCAATTTAAATCGTATTGGTTTTCTGGCCTCGGCGAAGTAAATAGTTATCAATTAAGACAATCCAGATATGGCGAACAGCGTGAAGGGCAAGCAACGCTTATTTTTGTCACCGAAGACTTTTTAACAAGCAAACAAGTAAAAGCAAACTCTAAAAGTGACTCCTCTAACACTATTTTAAAACTTAATGCCACCAAAAAATTTAACACTGGCATTTATCCCTATAGCCTTATGCTAAGTGTTTTTGATCCATTAACAGCACAAACACATGCCTCAAAATTAAGCTATAGCAGCCAAGAGTGGTGTGGCCAAACCTATATGCAACTCAATTTCAAGAATCAATTTAAAATTCAATCGCATTCTTATTTCACAAATGAAGCTGATCAAAACATCGAAATTGAACCTGTTGCTTTAGAAGATGAACTATGGACACAACTTAGAATTAACCCCACTAACCTAAAAACAGGAAACTACAAAATGCTTCCAAGTTTAGCTTATTTCAGGTTATACCACAAACCCATAGAGCCTGCGCAAGTTGAAGTTGGCCAACATAAAGATTCTACTAACATCATCACAACAATCAATTACATGCAACTTCAACGACAACTACAAATTAATCAAGATCTCAAATTTCCTTACAAAATTAAATCTTGGCAAAGTATTGTAAATAAGGATACCACAAGCGCACAATTAAAAACAAGTATTCAAATAGATTATTGGAATAAAAATTCAAATCAATTCTTACATTTACGAGAAGCTTTAAAACTCAATCTGTAATTATGACTCTATCTTTCTTTAACGTTTATTTAAACCCGATTATTTGGAGTCTTATTACACTTGTGTTATTAATTACATTTCGATTAATATTAAAGGCATCGGCTCGAAAAATTGCTAAAAAAACAAATAAAAATGCAGGTCGAACGCGATTAATCGCTCGATACATTAATGTTTTAGTTTCATTTATTGCTGTTTTTGCACTTTTATTAATTTGGGGTGTAGATTATACAGATGTCGCTTTAGTCTTTTCTTCAGTATTTGCTGTCATCGGCATTGGCCTATTTGCGATATGGTCTATTTTAAGTAATATTACTTCTGGCGTTTTAATGTTCTTTTATTTTCCCTTTAATGTAGGCGACAAAATTAAAATTCATGATAAAGATTCACCCGTAGAAGCTGTCATTGAAGATATCAAAGCGTTCCAGCTTCACTTAAGAACCAAAGACAACGAGCTAATTACCTACCCTAACAATCTCATTTTACAAAAACCCATAAGTTTAATTGAAAAAGATGCAAGCCAGTAAACCATTAAGAGGTTTAGCAGTCAAAATTAAAAAGCCAATGAAATTTAAGTTAATTGTATGTGTTTTTAGCATGTGTTGGAGTTTACTCCTTTTTGCTCAAACCCCTCAAAAACCTCATTCAGGTGAACTGCTTCAAGATTTAAAAGCCCTCAACTTTCTAGGGAGTGTACTTTATATCGCTGCTCATCCTGACGATGAAAATACGCGACTTATAAGTTACATGGCCAACAGCCTTCATGCGCGTACCGCTTATTTATCATTAACACGTGGTGATGGCGGTCAAAATTTAATAGGTTCAGAAATTGGTGAAAGCCTAGGTTTAATTCGAACACATGAATTACTAAAAGCTAGAGCCATTGATGGAGGAGAACAATATTTTACACGAGCCATAGATTTTGGTTACTCTAAAACACCTAAAGAAACACTCCAAATTTGGAATAAAGACAGCGTATTAGCCGATGTCATTCGAACCATTAGACGTTTTCAACCCGATATTATTATTAATCGATTTGATCACAGAACGCCTGGTAGCACCCATGGACACCATACGTCTTCTGCTATTTTAGGTATCGAAGCTTTTGAAAAAGCTGCCAAATCCGAGTTATATCCCAAGCAGTTAAAACAGGTAAACACTTGGCAACCTCAACGCTTATTTTTTAATACCTCTTGGTGGTTTTACGGAAGTCGCGAAGCCTTTGAAAAAGCCGATAAATCAAAACTTAGTGCGATTGATGTGGGATTATACGAACCCGTTTTAGGACAATCTATTAATGAAATTGCCGCTCAAAGTAGAAGTCAACATAAATCCCAAGGCTTTGGAAGCACGGGACAACGTGGGTCTCAAACTGAGTACTTAGAAATTATTAAAGGTGACCAACCACAAAATAACAACGTATTTGAAGGCATTAATACCACGTGGACACGATTACAAAACGGCAAAGCTATTCAAAACATTTTAAAACCGCTGGAACAAGAATTTGACGTTGAGCAGCCTTGGAAGATTGTGCCTCAATTATTAGAAGCACGCCAACTCATCCAACAACTTCCTAACCAGCACTGGAAAACACTTAAACTTTCCCAAATTGATCAATTAATTAAAAACTGCTTAGGCCTATTTTTAGAAGTCAAAACTTCAACCGAAACGGCTTACCCAGGCCAACGCATTTCGATTGATCTAGAGGCCATAAATAGAAGCCCTATTTCTGCACAATTAACTTCAGTAGAAATTAATAATCAAGTAATAGCTATTAATGATAAACTCGACTATAATAAAGGGATAACTCAGCAAATTCAATATCGTATCCCCGAATCAACACCACTGAGTTCACCTTATTGGTTAAACCGCGCACCAAAACAAGGATTATATCATGTAGCCGACCAAGATTTAATCGGTTTACCCTTAGCAGATGAAGCGATCTCTGCCAAGTTTCAGCTGTTGATTAATGGTACTAAAATTAACTATACTAAAGCCTTAGTTCACAAATCAAATTCTTCAGTTAACGGTGAAGTTTACGATTATTTTAGACTTGTTCCTGAAGCCACTTTAGGGTTTAGCGGTTCTCAGCTAAGTTTTAATTCCCCTGGTACCAAAGAGATTTCGGTAAGCATAAGAGCTAATAGAGATTTCAAAGCAGCAGTGTTAAGATTAGATGCAGCTGAAGGATGGGTTATTGCACCTCAACAAATCAAGATCGATTCGATTTTGGCGGGAGAACAACAAACCTTTAATATAAAAGTTAAAGCTACGCCACAATCGGTATCTAACGATTTAAATTTAAGCTTAATAGCCGATGGTAAAACTTATAACCAACGACTTAAACGCATTAGCTACGAGCATGTTAACAGCTTACAAATTGTAGAAGAAGCGAACATTCGCCTTAATAAATTTGACCTTAAACTTCCACAAAAATCAATTGCCTATATTAATGGTGCTGGTGCCAGTATACCTGAAAATTTAGAAGCGGTAGGTTTGCATGTAGATCGGTACCGATTAGCTGAAGTTAATAAAGAAATGTTAGCCAAATACGATGTCGTAATTACGGGATTACGCCTTTATAATACAAACGCCACAATAAGGTCTAAACAAAATATATTAGAAGATTTTGTGCAGAAAGGCGGCCATTTAATTATTCAATATAATACGAATCGTTCTCTAAAAATGGATGCATTTCAACCTTTAGATTTTCAGTTATCTCGTAAGCGAGTGACCGATGAAACTGCTGAAATTAGGTTTCTAGAACCACAACACCCCGTTCTCAATGCCCCAAACCTGATTAAAGAAGCTGATTTTGAGGACTGGGTACAAGAACGTGGTCTGTATTTTGCTGAAGACTGGGATGCAAATTTTACACCTATTTTAAGTATGAATGATCCTGAAGAAGCACCTCAAAAAGGAGCGTTACTTATTGGTAATTATGGGAAAGGAAAAGTAACTTACACTGGTATTAGCTTTTTTAGACAGCTACCTGCTAATGTGCAAGGCGCATATAAATTACTTATTAACATGATCTCGCTCTAATGAAAGGAAACTATTCTTGGAAAAAAAGCTTTACTTGGGTACTTGTCTATAATGCTATATACATCTTGCTATTATTCATTTTTATGGAATATTATCGTTAATTATGGCTATTGTAGATATCTTAATTTTAATTACGACCTTAGGTTTTATAGTAATTTATGGGGCTTATAAAACACGGCAACAAAATTCGGTAAACGACTACATTAAAGGTGGAAACACCTCCCAATGGTGGACAGTTGGCTTGTCGGTTATGGCTACTCAAGCTAGTGCAATTACATTTTTATCTACACCAGGACAAGCCTTTAACGATGGTATGGGCTTCGTACAATTCTATTTTGGCTTACCCATAGCCGTGGTTATTATTTGCCTTGTTTTTATCCCTATTTATCACAAACTTAATGTTTACACTGCTTACGAATATTTAGAGTCTAGGTTTGACCTTAAAACAAGAACACTCACCGCACTATTATTTTTAATACAACGTGGTTTAGCTGCTGGTATCACCATTTTTGCGCCATCAATAATCTTATCGGCTGTTTTGGGATGGAATTTAATTTACTTAAATTTAATTATTGGGACTTTAGTTATTATTTACACGGTTTCAGGTGGTACCAAAGCTGTAAGTGTAACCCAAAAACAACAGATGGCTATTATTTTTGGAGGCCTAATTGCCACTTTTTTTATTCTACTTAGTCAACTTCCTGATCAAGTTAGTTTTACAACGGCTTTAGAAATTGCAGGTCGAACTGGTAAACTAGAGACTTTAGATTTTTCATTTGACTTAGAAAACCGCTACACCTTTTGGAGCGGAATTATTGGAGGAAGTTTTCTAGCTTTATCTTATTTCGGTACCGACCAGAGCCAAGTGCAACGCTATCTATCGGCTCGTAATTTAAGAGAAAGCCAACTAGGTATGCTGTTTAATGGTTTTTTAAAAGTGCCAATGCAATTTTTCATCTTGTTAGTAGGTGTTATGGTTTTTGTGTTCTATCAATTTAATTCGGCACCACTAAATTTTAATCCAGCTGCAATTGAGGCTATCACAAATTCTGAATATAAAGCTGAATTTAGACAGCTTGAAAGCAAATGGAAAGAGGTTGAAGCTACCCAACAAACTTTTAACTTAAACCACTTAAATCAAGAACTTTCACCAAACGAACGTCAAACACTTCAACACCTTGAAGGTGAAAAAAAAGAGCTTCGGATTAAAGCAGCTGCATTGATTGATCAATTAGAAGAAGACGTCGAAAGCAATGATAAGGATTATGTGTTTATACATTATATACTTAATCACCTGCCCATGGGTTTAGTGGGATTGTTGATAGCCGTAATTCTTTCAGCTGCTATGTCATCAACAGCTTCAGAATTAAATGCATTAGCTTCAACAACGGTGATAGACTTATACCAAAGAAACAAAGGAAATCTTAGTGAACGACACTATGTTAATGCGTCTAAACTGTTTACATTTATTTGGGGCGTTTTTGCCATTATTATTGCCTGTACAGCTAATTTATTTGATAATTTAATCCAATTGGTTAACATTATTGGCTCAATTTTTTATGGTAATGTTTTAGGTATTTTTCTATTGGCATTTTTTATAAAATATGTAAAAAGTAATGCTGTATTTCTTGCGGCTATTATAACACAAGCCGTTGTTATTATTGGATTTTGGTTAGATTGGATGCCTTATTTATGGCTTAATTTATTTGGGTGCTTATTGGTAATTAGTATTGCTATATTGCTTCAGGCCTTCACAAAAAAAAGCTGATCATAAACATGATCAGCTTAGAATTATAGGATCTTAAGTTAGCTTATTGCCACTCTGCAATGCTTTCTTCATTCATTTTAATATAGTCCCCGTTACCAGCTTTTTTAGCACCAGCTAATGAAGCCTTAGCCGCCTGAAGTGCTTTTGAAGTCATACCCGCTTTGGCATATATTAACGACTGTTGTCTAAGCATCCAGTAGGGTTTTTGATCTAGCATAGACATGGCTTTTTCAATCCACTCTACCGATTTATTGATATCTTTATCTGAAGTTAGGTAGTACACGGCTGCATTATAATAATCATTTGAACTTGGGCCATTCATAATACGTTGGATATCTTTCATAACCATTTGATCAGTTGTAAATATGATAGGAACTTCAACCAAGGTATTTTCCCAGGCCATTTGCAAATGAGCTTTAGCATTTGAAATATGATCTAAACGAATAGAAAACGATTGTACGGCAGGACTAATCTCGGCTGTTTTGACCTCAACTTGAGCTGCTATTTTATTTTCATCCCATTTAGCTGGCGTTCCCCAGTTATTAGTGTCAGAATAAAAGTAAACTATCCAAGATTTTTTTTGTGGTATTGTAAATATCGCATAGCTACCAGCTTCTAAATCTTGTCTTCCAATGGTAACTGTTTGATCAAAACTGATAATGCTATTTTGATTTGCTCCAGTTCGCCAAAGCTGATCGAATGGAACAAGGTCGCCAAAAATTTGACGACCACGCATAGCCGGCCTAGAATAAGTAATTGTTACATTAGTTAAACCAACCACTTGTTGGGTTTGAGCCTTTGGGCTTGGTTGTGGTGTTTCTATCTGTGCGATAGCACAAAGGCTAAGCAGAAAAAAGGGTAAAATAGATAGTGCTTTTAATTTCATAATTATTAATTTTTACCAAATATATTTATATATCAATAATAATTTGAGAATTTAATTATACTTTTAAAATATAAATTTTGATCTATGAAACAAGCCTACCTATTTATACTTATTTTTTTATTATCTCCGCTGGTATTATCAGCCCAAAGCTTATGGGAAGTATCAAAACCAAATACTAACAAACAGCTTAAAAACACGACTATTTCTTATACCCTAAATAAAGATAAATTATATAAAGAAATACAAACTAAACTAAATCAAAATAGCTTTAGTATTGAAGTACCTGTTGGTCAAAAACAAGCAGCCTATAAAACATTTGAAGTCAAACAAGTCTTCACCATACAACCTGATAAATCAACATCTTTAGATAAACAAATTCTATCTTTTAAAGGAAGTTCAAAAGACCAAGAGCAAATTACACTAACCATAACGCCACAAGGGATTTACGCTTCTTTTTACAAATACGGTTCGTACAAATATTTAAACCCTAAACAAGATAATTATTCTGTCGTTACCCGAGAAGATGAAGATTCTTCTGGTTTTGAATGCTATAATACTGATGTTATTTCAATAAAAGTCGACAACCGAGCTAGTGCTAAGACAATAGATGATAGCACTTTGAGAACTTATGACCTTGCAGTTGCATGTACAGGGGAATATTCCCAATTTCATATAAACCAAGCCGGTGCTAACAATGCTACTGATGAAGTCAAAAAAGATGTTGTCCTAGCCGCAATGGTGGTAACCATAGATCGCGTTAACCAAGTATATAATAACGATTTGGCGATACAACTCAACTTAATTCCCAATAATAGAGATTTAATTTTTTTAGACGCCGATACTGACCCTTACGAAAACACAGATCCAAATCAGCTAATCAATAGTAATACAAGTGTTATTAATGGTATAATTGGTAGCGGTGTTTACGATTTAGGACACGTATTTAGTACTGGTGGAGGTGGCGTAGCTGCTTTAGGATCCGTTTGCACAGGGTTTAAAGGTGCTGGTGTTACAGGCTTACCTAATCCAGTGGGCGATCCTTATGATATTGATTATGTCGCTCATGAGTTAGGACATCAGTTTGGTGCTACACATACTTATAATAATTCATGTGGTGGCAATAGAACAGACTCCACAGCTTTTGAACCAGGTAGCGGACAAACTATAATGGCATACGCGGGTATTTGCCCTCCAAATGTAGCTAACAATAGTGTTCCCTTTTTTCATTTTGCCAGTTTAAATCAAATCAGTCAATTTGTTTCCTTCGGCTCCGGTAGCTTTTGCGCCGCATCTACTATAATTTCAAACACACCACCACAGCTTCAAAATATCAATAATTACGTGATCCCTAATACTACACCTTTTAGACTTGAAGCTGTGGGCACTGATGTTGATAATGATCAAATCAGTTACACATTTGAGCAATTTGATAATGAAATTAGCACCCAACCACCTTCAGCATTTTCTAGTGATGGGCCTAATTTCAAATATGAAAGTCCAACTACAGTTAACACAAGATACTTCCCTAACCTAGAAACCATTTTAAATAACCAAACCGCTAACACCTGGGAAGTGTTACCAAGCGTGACAAGAGATTTGCTATTTGTTATTACAGCACGCGACAATAACCCTAACGGGGGTCAGGTAGTAAGTACATTTAGTAACCTTAATGTAGCACCAGTTGGGCCATTCACAGTAACTTCTCAAAATTTACAAGACCTATCATACGCAGGCAATAGTCAAGTCGAAATTACTTGGGATGTAGCTGGAACTACGGCAAATGGCATTAATACAACTAATGTGGATATTTTACTATCAACCGATGGAGGGCTTAATTTCGACACTATTTTACTAAGTAATACTGAAAATGATGGTACTGAATTGATAAGCATTCCAAACATAGAGGCTGACAATTGTAGGCTTATGGTAAAGCCTGTCGATAACGTTTATTTTGCGATTAATACTGAAGCATTTAGTATTAATGAAGACTTGTCAACTAACACCTTTTCGAGTATTGATTTCAAACTTTACCCTAACCCAGCGTCAAATCAAGTTAACTTAGATTTCGGGACACAACTCAATCAAGTTGAAGTTCAAGTTTTTAATGTTCAAGGGCGATTAATTAAAGAAATAAGTAAACAGCAACAATCTCAAATAAAACTGTCTACCGAAAACTTCAGTACTGGTATATATCTTGTAAAAATTGAAGCCGACGAAGGTTCGTTAATTAAAAAGTTAATCATCGAGTAAATTAAATCTTAGGTTAACTTACTTTGCTTAAATTTGACGAAAATTTTAAATATGGATATCAGTTTAATTCCCAATATCAAACATAGCGATAGTGACAATTTTTTTCTAATGGCTGGCCCTTGCGCAATTGAAGGCGAAGACATGGCAATGGCTATTGCAGAACAGGTTATAGAAATTAGCGACACCTACAAAGTACCATTTATATTTAAAGGATCGTTTAAAAAAGCTAACCGAAGTCGCATTGATAGTTTTACAGGAATTGGTGACCAAAAAGCATTAGAAATTTTGAAAAAGGTCGGTGATCGTTTTCAAATACCTACCGTAACAGACATCCATCAAGTTGAAGATGCAGCACTAGCCGCGAAATATGTAGATGTATTGCAAATTCCTGCCTTTTTAGTAAGACAAACCGATCTTGTAGTGGCAGCTGCACAAACCAATAAAGTTGTTAACTTAAAAAAAGGGCAATTTATGAGTCCTGAAAGCATGCAACATGCTGTTCAGAAAGTTTTAGACAGTGGTAATAAAAATGTAATGGTCACAGACCGTGGAACCATGTTTGGTTATCAAGATTTAGTTGTCGATTTTAGAGGCATACCAACTATGCGTGAATTCGCAACCACGGTTTTAGATGTCACACATTCTTTACAACAACCCAATCAAAGTTCAGGAGTCACTGGTGGTAGACCCGATATGATAGAAACTATAGCTCGCGCTGGCGTTGTTAACCATGTTGATGGCTTATTTATTGAAACACACTATAAACCCTCGGAAGCTAAATCAGATGGTGCAAATATGCTTGATCTAAAACATCTTGAACAACTCATCAAACACTTAACAGCAATTAGACAAACTATTAACGCGTTTTAAATACCGTAATACTCACTTAAGACGTTTAAGTGATGTATTTCGTGACCTAAAAGAATAAATGGAATAACGCGAACAGAGAATGGACCTCCACTCGCCTGACCTACTCGAGTTAAAGAATTAACGCTTAAACTTTCAAAAAGGCTAATAGTCGCTTTACGGTTAATTTTGTAGTCGCTAATAAGCTGGTCTAGGCTTAATTGACTTGAGTTATCCATCTCGGCCATTAAGTTGATGTCAAAACCAGGTAGTTCAGTGAGATCGCTTCTGGATATCCTTAACGCACGTGCTGCAAAAAGCCGTTCGACATCGGTGATGTGTTGTAAAATCTGCTTTGGTGTCCACTTTCCTTGAGCATAACGGTAATTTTGCTGTACTTGATCTAACGCTGAAAACACTTCAATTAGTCTTGAAGAATTTAAAGTTTGGTCTAGTTTAGTTTCTGATGGTAATAGATCTAAATACCGATTGTAGTAATCTTGATATTCTTCTGCTCTAAGTTCATGTTTTGAACAGTCAATGTGCTGTAATTCCATTAGTCTATTCGTTTTACATATTGTCCATCTCGGCGTTGTTTTTCTTCTCGAAGCAAGGCCAATTCACGCCCTGTTTGACCTTGGACAGAAGAATTTTCTTGTGCACGCCGAATAAGGTAAGGAACCACATCTCTAATAGGTCCAAATGGTAATAATTTAATTGCATTTGAATTGTGCTTACCTACATTGTAGCTTATATGATCGCTCATGCCATAAAGCTGGCCAAACCAAACACGCTTATCATCAAGAGAAATTCCTTGTTGCTCCATAAGTTGGAGTGCCATGTAAGAGCTCACCTCGTTATGTGTGCCAATAAACATGTTAATATCATTAATATTATTGATACAGTAAGTCATTACAGCATTAAAATTAACATCAGTTGCTTCTTTATCTTCACAAATAGGTGTTGGATACCCTTTACGCTTAGCTCTCATGTTTTCTTTTTCCATATAAGCACCACGAACAATTTTAAATCCTAATTTGAAGCCTTTTTCAAGAGCTCTCTCATGTAATTCTTTAACATAAGCTAAGCGATCCCAGCGGTAACACTGGAGCGTATTAAAAATATAGGCCTTTTCGGTATTGTATTTGGCCATCATTTCTTCAATTAAATGGTCTGCAGCATCTTGCATCCATGACTCTTCAGCATCGATTAAAAGTTTTGTATCGTAATCATGAGCAGCTTTACAGATATCTTCAAAGCGCTTTTTTACGCGTTCCCATTCATCCTGCTCATCAGAAGTTAATTCAAGGTTATGCGTAATTTTTTCCCAGATTTCAAAACGCCCAAGACCAGTTGGTTTTGCAACGGCAAATGGTAATTCTTCAGACATAGAAGCAAACTTAATAATTTCAATTTTTCGGTGAGCTGCTTCATCAAAATCGGATTCAGACTCTTTCCCTTCGACCGAGTAATCCAAAACACTATGTACATTTTTACTATACATTAATTTGATTAACGGCATACATTCTTCTTGTGTTTCACCTCCACAAAATTGTTTAAATATAGTAGCTCTAATAATACTTTCGATTGGCAAGTATAATTTCATAGCAAACTTTAAAAGTACAGTAGAAACTGGCACAAAATAGGGTATATTCATCATCGAGAATATAAACAATGAACGCTTTAAATCTTTGTTGGTTTTAAGAACAAAAGCATTCTTAGTATCATTAAATATTTTAGTATCGATCATTCAAAAAATTTTTACCAAATATACTTATAGAATCGGTGATATAATAGGCTTAAAGTTGGTAATTTCGTATAATTAACAAAGCTTTTTTAAAATGAATTCAATTCTCTTAAATAATTATAACATTCACTTTTTATCTAAATCATATACGGTTTTAAATGAATGCATTACAGCTAATCGTTATACTAAAATTATAGTATTAGTCGACGCCCACACGCACCAAGCATGCTTAGGTAAATTTTTAGGAGAACTCGACCAAATTGAAGAATTAGAAATTATAGAAATCGAGCCCGGCGAAAGCCACAAATCTTTAGAAACTTGCCAACAAATTTGGCAGAGTTTAGCTGATTTAAATGCTGATCGGCAATCGTTATTAATTAACCTAGGCGGAGGCATTGTGACCGACATTGGCGGATTTGTCGCCTCATGTTTTAAGCGAGGCATTGATTTTATTCATACTCCTACCACATTATTAGGTATGGTTGATGCTGCTATAGGTGGAAAAAATGGTGTAAATCTAGGCGAATTAAAAAATCAAGTTGGCGTAATTAAGTCACCTCAACACGTCTTGATTGATCCCACTTATTTAGCCACATTATCGCCAGAAGAAATGCGAAGCGGATTAGCTGAAATGATTAAGCATGGTATGATCGCCGATCAAACTTACCTGGATCAATTTACATCACTAGAGGATTTAGGTATCGAAACGCTTAACGACTTAATTTATAAGTCTATACAAATAAAAACTACGATTGCGGAGCAAGACCCTAACGAACAAGGACTTCGAAAAGGCCTTAATTTTGGGCATACTCTAGGCCACGCGATTGAGTCTTATAGTATGAAAGAACTTGAACTTCCTAAATTATTACATGGAGAAGCAGTTGCTATTGGTATGGTGTTAGCATTATTCCTCTCAAGCGTACTTACGGGTTTTACTAAAGATGATTGTGACAAGTATACCCAACTTTTATTTCAATATTACAAAGCCGTTAATTTTTCAGACGCTGCTATTAAATCTATTAAAGAACTATTAATACATGATAAGAAAAACACCGCTGGAAATATTAATTTCGTTTTACTTGAACGTATTGGTAAACCGGTATTTGATTGCCAGGTTTCTAACCAATTAATCGATAAAGCATTTCAATATTATGCGCAACAAAAAACCCTTACGACATCGTAAGGGTTTAAAAAATATAAGGTCGTTTATTGATCTAAGCTGTTTCTACTAAATCTTCAACACTTGCCAGGTAGCGTTCTGCGTCTAAAGCAGCCATACATCCTGTTCCTGCGGCAGTAACGGCTTGTCTGTATTCTTTATCTTGCACATCACCAGAAGCAAATACACCTGGGAAATTCGTTTTAGTCGATTTACCATGAGTGATTAAATATCCTGCATCGTCCATCTCTAATTGTCCTTTAAAAATATCGGTGTTTGGTTTGTGCCCAATGGCTATAAATAATCCAGTAACAGCGATTTCCTCTTTTTCTTGGGTTTGGTTGTTAATCATTCTAATCCCTTCAACAACTTGCTCTCCCAGAACTTCATCAATTTCAGTATGGTAACGCAAATCGATATTTTTAGTATTTTCAACACGATGCTGCATCGCTTTAGAGGCTCTCATTTCACCGCGT
The DNA here is from genome assembly GCA_965656295.1 of Psychroflexus sp. Lineage (GTDB taxonomy): Bacteria > Bacteroidota > Bacteroidia > Flavobacteriales > Flavobacteriaceae > Psychroflexus. The sequence continues at coordinate 835 of CBFHKB010000020.1, read as the reverse complement.
CTTACTAACATTGTAACTTTATTACAAATATTGGCTAAGTAAGTAGCTTCTTCACAAGCTGTGTCACCGCCACCAACAATGGCGACGTCTTGTCCTTTATAGAAAAAACCATCACATACCGCACAAGCTGATACTCCACCACCACGTAAACGCTGTTCACTTTCTATACCAAGATATTTAGCAGAAGCTCCAGTTGAAATAATTATTGTGTTAGCTTCAACCCATGTTTTATTATCAATTTGAGCTTTGTGAATTCCTCCTTTATCTTTGGCCAATTCAACTTTGGTCACCATTCCAATACGCACATCGGTTCCAAAACGTTCGGCTTGTTGTTGAAGCTCGACCATCATTTGTGGGCCGTCTATTCCTTTTGGATAACCCGGGAAATTATCAACCTCTGTTGTTGTTGTTAATTGACCACCAGGCTCCATACCTGTATACATCACTGGGTGTAAATCGGCTCTTGAAGCATAAATTGCAGCAGTATAACCTGCTGGGCCTGAGCCTATAATTAAGCATTTAATGTGTTCGGTTTGTTCAGACATAATCCATAATTTAGAACTACAAATGTAGTAAGTTTTTTGAAGTTGGTAAGCTTTTTAAATGAGATGTTTTTATAGTTTAATTACCCAAATTTATACTTAGATAAATATAACTTCACGGAAGTGTTTGTCGTTGTTTTTTAATAGATTTGTTAAGACAATTTTAATAGAGATGAATAAAGCGTTACTTGATAAAATCAATCAAAAATATGAAGACTTAGGAGAAAATCCTGAAGCATATCTTCAAGGCCTTTTACATGCCAAACCTATTAATTATTGGGATTATATAGAAG
>CBFHKB010000019.1:0-21452 GCA_965656295.1 Psychroflexus sp. | reverse complement strand
AAAAATTAACTTGAAAGGTTTCGGCATTTCCTGTGTCGGCTCCTGTGAAACTGTAAACCCCACAGCTAAGAAGTAAGACGCTAAATAGGCCGTAAATGAGATATCTAAAATTCATTATAAATCGTATTGCTTAATTTTTCTATAGAGTGTGCGTTCGCTGATACCTAATTCATCGGCAGCAGGTTTACGCTTACCATCGTGACGTTCGAGTGACTTTTTAATCAGTTCAACTTCTTTTTCGTGTAAGGATAAAGTTTCTTCTTCTTCAACTTCTTCAGCAAAATCGTAAGGATCTGGTTTATTACTGTGTTCTGCTCGAATTTTTTCAGGAATTTGAAGTATTTCTAGCTTATCTTCAGTGGAGCTATTGTCATATTTAGTATCGTGATCGCCATATATTTTATTGATTAGGCTTTCGTTTTCTTCCTTAACATCTTTAATATTGTCTTTTTTCATCAACTCCAAAGTTAATTCTTTAAGATCGTTTAAATCATTTTTCATATCAAACAAGACCTTGTAAAGAATTTCCCGTTCATTGCTAAAATCACCCTTGGCGTTCGAACTAGTTTCTTTAATCACAGAAGGTAAATTGGAAGATTGCTTAGGGAGATAATTCAGAAGGTTTTCAGCTGAAATTTCTCGTTGAGTTTCAAGAACAGAGATTTGTTCAGTTACGTTTTTAAGCTGCCTAATATTTCCTGGCCAGCGGCAATTATTAAGTAATTTTATAGCATCACTCTCTAATCTTACCGTTGGCATTTTATATTTTAGAGCAAAATCTGATGCAAACTTTCTAAATAATAAGTGGATATCTCCTTCGCGTTCCCGTAAAGGAGGTAAATTAATTTCAACTGTAGATAGTCTATAGTATAAATCTTCTCTAAATTTATCTTTTTTAATCGCTTCAAACATATTAACGTTGGTCGCGGCTACAATTCTAACATTGGTTTTTTGCACTTGAGACGAACCAACTTTTATAAATTCTCCATTTTCTAACACGCGAAGTAATCTCACTTGAGTTGTTAAAGGGAGTTCGCCAACTTCATCTAAGAATATAGTTCCACCATCGGCTTCTTGAAAATAACCGTCTCGCGATTGATTGGCGCCTGTAAAGGCTCCTTTTTCATGACCAAACAATTCACTATCTATTGTGCCTTCTGGAATAGCGCCGCAGTTAACGGCAATGTATTTGGCATGCTTTCGATGTGATAATGAGTGAATAATTTTGGGTAAACTTTCTTTACCTACGCCAGATTCACCCGTAATAAGTACCGAAATATCGGTAGGTGCCACCCTGATTGATTTTTCGATAGCACGGTTTAGACCAGCATCGTTTCCGATAATTTCAAAGCGCTGTTTTATAGATTGTATTGACTCCATGGTTGTTTAAGATTGAAGTTTACCGTATCCAACTGCTTCACCAATTAAGGTTGCACTAGTGCAATTTAGCATTTTTACATCAACGTAATCGCCGATTTTATAGTGGCCTTTAGGAAATACAACTGTTGTATTATGGGTATTTCGGCCACTCCAATGTTCACTTGATTTTTTAGATTCTTTTTCAATTAAAACTTCCTCAACTTTACCTAAATGTTGCTGTGTTCTATACAGGGAGTGCTTTTGTTGCAAGTTAATAATTTCTTGCAAACGTCTTTTTTTAACTTTCTCAGGAACATCATCTTCCATTTTTCTACCTGCAACCGTGCCTGGCCGTTCTGAATACGCAAACATGAATCCAAAATCGTATTTAACATACTCCATCAAGGATAAAGTGTCTTGGTGATCTTCCTCTGTTTCAGTCGGGAAGCCAGCAATCATATCTTGTGAGATGCCACAATCAGGAATTAGCTTTCTAATATTGTTAATGAGCTCAAAATATTCTTCCCGTGTATGAAGTCTATTCATGGCTTTTAAAATGCGGTCGCTTCCACTTTGAACAGGGAGATGAATGTAGTTGCAAATATTATGGTGGTTAGCCATGACTTCAATTACATCGATCGTCATATCTTGAGGATTTGACGTCGAAAATCGGATTCTCATTTTAGGTTGTGCTTTCGCGACAAGGTCTAATAAGTCTGAAAACTTAACCGCAGTAGCTTTTTGAATTTCAGATGCTTTATCAAAATCTTTTTTTAAGCCGCCGCCATACCATAAATAACTATCGACATTTTGCCCGAGTAAGGTAATTTCTTTGTAGCCTTTTTCCCATAAATCGTTCACTTCTTCAATAATGCTTTGTGGATCTCTGCTGCGTTCTCGTCCTCTAGTAAACGGCACTACACAAAATGTACACATATTGTCGCAACCACGCGTAATTGAAACCAAGGCCGAAACACCATTGCTTTGGAGTCTAACCGGTGCAATATCGCCGTAAGTTTCATCTTTCGATAATATAACGTTTATCGCTTCTTTACCATCTTCAACCTCTTCTAATAAATGCGGTAAATCTTTATAGGCGTCTGGACCAACGACTAAATCTACTATTTTCTCTTCCTCTAAAAACTTACTTTTTAGACGTTCAGCCATGCAGCCTAGAACGCCAACTTTCATTTTAGGTTGGTGACGTTTAACAGCATTAAATTTTTCGAGCCTTTTTCTGACGGTCTGCTCTGCTTTATCTCTAATTGAACACGTATTAACTAAGACTAAATCAGCTTCAGATAATTCTTTTGTGGTATTGTAGCCATTTTTATGTAATATAGAAGCTACAATTTCACTGTCACTAAAATTCATTTGACAACCATAGCTTTCAATATACAGCTTTTTGCTATTATTTTTATTGTTGGCTCTAGCTAAGCTAGTCCCTTGCTTAGATTCATCAATCACCTTTTCCATTATTCGTTCGTAATTTTTAGCAAAGATACATGCTTTAAATTAACTGACAAACTGTCACTTATCAAATTTCAAGCTTCTACTTTTATTGAAAACTAAAAAAGATATGCAACGATCTATTGGTATAGATAAATGAGTATTTTGAATTGAAATCAAAAAAATCACATACTTTTGTAGCAGAAATTCACAAATACATGGCAAAAAATCTCGTAATAGTTGAGTCACCTGCAAAAGCCAAAACCATTGAAAAATTTTTAGGCAAAGATTATAAAGTAGAGTCTAGTTTTGGTCATATTGCAGATTTACCTTCAAAAGAACTTGGTGTAAATGTTGATGGCGACTTTAAACCTAAATATGTTGTTAATAGCGATAAAAAGGATGTTGTCCGGAAATTAGCTAAACTTGCTAAATCATCAGAAATGGTTTGGTTAGCTAGTGATGAAGACCGTGAAGGAGAAGCCATTGCTTGGCACTTAGCTGAAGAGCTTGGTTTAGATAAAACTAAGACCAAGCGTATTGTGTTTTCTGAAATTACAAAAACAGCCATTCAACGCGCTATTAATAATCCTAGAGAGATTGATTATAATCTTGTAGATGCCCAGCAAGCTAGGCGAGTTTTAGATCGTTTAGTTGGTTACGAACTGTCTCCAGTGCTTTGGAGAAAAGTAAAAGGAGGCTTGTCTGCGGGTCGCGTACAATCGGTTTCTGTGCGTTTAATTGTAGAGCGAGAACGTGAAATTCAAGATTTTACACCCAAAGCTTCATTTAGAGTAGATGCTGAATTTCAAACAACAGCAGGTGGAGCATTTAAAGCTAAACTGCCAAAAAATATTCAGTCGTTATCTGAAGTCGAGTCCTTTTTAGAAGAACATAAATCAGCTGATTTTAAAGTTGATGACTTAACTAAAAAGCCGGCAAAAAAATCGCCAGCACCACCATTTACAACTTCTACGTTGCAACAAGAAGCATCACGTAAATTGTATTTTTCGGTGAGTAAAACCATGCAAATTGCCCAGCGTTTATATGAATCTGGACATATTACCTATATGAGAACAGATAGTGTAAACTTATCTACACAGGCTAAGCAAGGTGCTGAAGCTGAAATTAAAGCGGCTTACGGAGAAGAGTTTCATAAATCACGAAATTTTAAAGGCAAATCTAAAGGTGCTCAAGAAGCTCACGAAGCCATTAGACCAACTAATTTCGCTCATCATAGTATTTCTGGTGATCGCGATCAGCAGCGCTTATATGAGCTAATTTGGAAAAGGGGTATTGCCTCTCAAATGAGCGATGCTCAACTCGAACGAACTAATGTGCGTATAGCCACAAACCAAAGTAGTTATCAATTTTCAGCTAATGGTGAAATTGTAACCTTTGAAGGTTTTTTGAAAGTCTATCTTGAAGGCACTGATGAGGAGGGCGAAGAGAAAGCAGGTTTGTTGCCTAATATGAAGATTGACGATAAGCTCATTAATAATTACATAAAAGCAACCCAGCGGTATACAAGACCACCGTCACGTTTTACAGAGGCTTCACTAGTTAAAAAGCTCGAAGAATTGGGAATTGGTAGACCGTCTACTTATGCGCCAACCATCTCAACCATACAAAATAGAAAATACATAGAAAAAGGCTCTGTCGACGGGAAAGAACGAGCCTATATTCAACTGCGATTAAAAGACGATCAAGTTGAAAAACAAGAGCTAACAGAACTGGTGGGCAGCGATAAAGGAAAGCTAGTGCCTACTGATGTAGGAATGGTCGTTAACGATTTCTTAGTCGAGCATTTTAGCGGTATTGTAGATTATAATTTTACAGCTAAACTTGAACAAGACTTTGATGAGGTAGCAGACGGTAACTCGCAGTGGACCACCATCATGAAGGAATTTTATGATAAATTTCATCCCATTGTAGAAGATGTAGCTAAAAATGCCGAACGAGAAGTAGGTGAGCGTGTGCTGGGTAAAGACCCAAAGACGGGTAAACCTGTAAGCGCTCGTTTAGGTAAATTTGGTCCAATGGTTCAAATTGGTAGTGTTGAAGACGATGAAAAACCTCAATTTGCCAGCCTTAAACCAAGTCAAAATCTAAGATCGATTACGTTTGAAGAAGCACTTGAATTGTTTAAGCTACCTAAAGAAATTGGAGAATACAAGGGTGAACAACTCACAACTAATGTTGGCCGTTATGGCCCATACCTCAAATATGGTAAAAAGTTTATTTCTCTTGATAAAGATGAAGATCCGCTTGATGTCGAATATGATCGAGCCATTGAATTAATAAAAGCTAAAGAAAAGGCCGAAGAACCAATTTATCACTATCAAGATAAAGGCGTCCAAAAAGGCGTTGGTCGTTTTGGACCGTTTTTAAAGTGGGATGGCATGTTTATTAATGTGAATAAAAAATACGATTTTGATCATCTTTCTGATCAAGACATTGAAGAATTGATCGAAGATAAACTTAAGAAAGAACGTGAAAAATTAATACATCACTGGGAAGATGAAGGTATTAAGCTAGAGAAAGCACGCTGGGGAAGATTTAAGTTATCAAAAGGGAATACAAAAGTGGAGTTGCCCAAAACCACTAAGGCCGAAGAGATGACCCTTGAGGAGGCGAAAACTATTTTAGATAAAAATACTAAAAAACCAAAGCGTAAAACCAAAGCTAAGTCAGCTAAAATCACCAAATCAAAAAAAACTACCAAAGCAAAAACTTCAAAGACCGCAAAGTCTAAAACAAAAAAATAAATGAATTTAGAGTTTTTAGAAGTGATTTCAGATGAGTTTAAATCCCAATTTAAACAGTCAAGCTCATCTCTTGTTTTTCATCAGGTTACTTTCTATGAACATGATTTGGATCTAGATTTAAAGTACTATGATGTCGCTATATTAAGTGTTGATGATAATCGTAATTCGTTAAAGCAACAAGAATATCAAGTTGATTTTGATGCTATACGTAAAGCCTTTTACAGTCTGCACTCTGGTGGATGGTCTGCAAATATTATAGACTTAGGTCATATTTCGAAAGGTGAAACCGTAGAGGATACTTATTTTTTGATTAAATCAATTACGGCTAGCTTAATTAAGCAGGATGTAATTCCTATTGTTGTAGGGGGAAGTCAAGACATAGTATTTCCATTGTATCGTGCCTTTGATAATTTTCAATACATGATTAATATAGCAAACGTCGATGCTAAGTTTGATTTAGGTAGTGCTGAGGAGGATTTTAGTAATCACTCTTTTGTGGGTAAAATAATTGTAGACGAACCTTATAATTTATTTAATTATACTAATTTAGGTTACCTAACTTTTTTGAATCCACAACATGAAATTGACTTAATGGATAAGTTATATTTTGAAGCTATCCGTTTTGGGGAATTGTCTTCGTCTATTTCGAAAGTAGAACCTTCCTTGAGAGACTCAGACTTAGTTACTTTGGATTTAACCGTACTAAATTCTTCGACTCTAGCAGATTCTGAGCATGAAATGCCAAATGGCTTGACGGGTGTTGATGTTTGCTCTATTTCAAGATATTCAGGCATGAGTGATCGTGTTAAGTGTCTTCATCTAGGAGAACTTCAGCATTTAAAGCCAACACCAACTTTACATAAATTATTAGCTCAAGTCTTGTGGTATTTTATCGAAGGATATTCGTTAAAAAAGAAAGAAGATGTTAGTGTTGATAATCCTAACATGTTAACCTATAATGTTCCAATAGATTTCAAAAATGATGAGTATTTAGTGTTTCTTTATAGTCAATTAACTAAACGTTGGTGGATAAAAGCATCTGATAAATTTTTGCATAATAATAACAAACACTTTACGTTAATATCATGTTCATTGCATGATTATAATAATGCTTGTAATAATATTATACCTCAAAAGTGGTACAATGCTAAGTTAAAAGGTTACTTTTGATTTTTTTAGTTTATTTTAAGCTATTATTAAGAAATTAATTGTTTTTTTGAAAATTAAATTTTAGGTTTACGGCCTAATTATTAGAAATAATATTAAGAAATGAAAAAAATCGTCCAAATTTTTGTAGCTGCTATATTGCTTGTAAGTTGTGGAAATAATAATAAAGGTCAAGTGGTAGGTGCGCCAGGTAAGACTTGGAACCCTGAGAGACCATACGGTATGGTTTTAGTAGAAGGTGGCTCTTTTATAATGGGTAAATCTGATTATGATATTGCAGGGCTGAAGAATGCACCCACTAAGACAGTAACTGTGCCATCTTTTTACATGGATGAAACTGAAATTACCAATGCAGAATATAGACAATTTGTAAACTGGGTACGTGATTCTGTTGTGCGACAAAAATTAGCTGAAGCCGCTCAGTTTGCTGGTGGTGGTCAAGCTGCTCAGGGTGGAGGAAATAATAATGGTTCAATCCAAGATTATGCCTTTAAAAACGCTCAAAGCAATGCTAATAATGGCGGTGGTCAACAAAATAACCAAACTCCTTATCAGCAGTTTTCTTCATTATATGATCCAATGGATCAACAACTAAATTGGGATATTGATATTTTATGGAAGCCGGCAGATTACCCTGATCAAGATTATGTGATGGTGATGGATGAATTCTTTTTGCCTTCTGAACAATCTTATAATGGTGACAGAATGATGGATGTTACCAAGTTCAAGTATAGCTATAAAGAAATGGATATTGAGGCTGCTGCTCGCTCCAAAGGTGATAGATCTAACTTTGTAGAAGAGTATGAAGTTGAGATTTATCCAGATACAACAGTTTGGATTAAAGATTTTGAGTATTCATATAACGAACCAATGCATAATGATTACTTTTCTCATTCAGCATTTGATAATTATCCTGTCGTAGGCGTAGATTTTTATCAAGCAAAAGCATTTTCAAATTGGAGAACTCAGTTTCTGAGAAACTACAAAAAGGAAAAAGGACGTAAGAATGAATCTACCAGAGTACAATCATTTAGATTACCTTCTGAAGCAGAATGGGAGTATGCAGCTAGAGGTGGTCTAGAGTCAGCGACTTATCCGTGGGGAGGTCCTTACACTAAAGATGACCGCGCTTGCTTCTTAGCTAATTTTAAACCATTAAGAGGTGATTATGCAGCTGACGAAGCACTCTACACGGTAGAGGCTGATGCTTACGATGCAAATGGATTTGGATTATATAATATGTCTGGAAATGTTGCGGAATGGGTAAATACATCATACAATGCTAATTCATACGAATATATGTCTAGTATGAGCCCAAACGTTAATAACAAAAATAACAAGCGTAGAGTAATTAGAGGAGGATCTTGGAAAGATGTGAGTTACTACTTACAGGTGAGTACAAGAGATTTTGAATATGCTGATACAGCTAGAAGTTATATCGGTTTCAGAACTGTACAAAATTATTTAGGGAACACGTTTAACCTTAATAGAAGATAAAAAATCAACAATCAATAAAAACTATTAAATTAATTATTATGGCTAAGTCAAAACAAGGAAAGAAAATAATGAATATGGTATACGGTTTAGGAGCCGCTATTGTAATCATTGGTGCATTATTTAAAATTCAACATATCGAGATTGGTCCTCTTACTGGTGGTTTAATGTTAACTATTGGTTTGGTTACTGAAGCACTTGTATTTACAGTTTCTGCATTCGAGCCAGTTGATAGTGAATTAGATTGGTCTAAAGTATATCCTGAATTAGCAGGCGATCAAAATATTGGTAAAAAAGGTGATGTGAAAGCTGAAGCTGAAAAAGGTTTACTTTCAGAAAAATTAGATGCTATGCTTAAAGAAGCTAAAATAGATTCTAAGTTGATGGAAAGTTTGGGAGAAAGCATCAAGAATTTTGAAGGAGCAGCTAAAAGTATCGCTCCAACAACTGAAGCTATGAATTCTCAGAAAAAATATGGAGAAGAGTTAACTATGGCAGCTGCACAAATGGAATCTTTAAACAGTTTATATAAAGTTCAAGTTGAGTCTGCTTCACGTCAAGCTCAAATAAACGAAGCTGTTGCAGATAATGCTGGAAAGTTAAAAGAGCAAATGGAATCTTTAACGTCTAATTTAAACTCATTAAATGGCGTATACGGCGGTATGTTATCAGCAATGAAACCGAAAGCCTAATTATAAACAAATTTTAAATTAAAGTTATTTAATTATGGCAGGAGGAAAAGAAACACCAAGGCAACGGATGATTAACCTAATGTATTTAGTGTTTATCGCCATGTTGGCCCTAAATATGTCAAAGGAAGTTTTGTCTGCCTTTGGTTCAATTAACGAGACACTTGAAGAATCAAATGTTAAGTTTGAAAGCAAAAATGATGCAGCCCTAAGTGGCTTAGCGATTAAAGCTAGTGAATCACCAGAGCAATTTGCCGAAGTAAAGCAAAAAGCTGATCAAGTTACAGCAGCTACTTCTAAGCTTTACAATTATTTTTCTGGAATTAAAGAAGGGATGTATGGTTCAGTAGAAGATCCTACTGATTATGAAACCATGGATAAATCATCTTATGTGAATGAGCTATTTGTTAAAGGAGATAAACTGAAACCAGAGGGTGAACAGTTTCTTGCAAACATGAGAGCTTATAAAAACAAGATGAATAGTGTCTTAGGTGATGATGATAAATACGCCAAATTTCTAGAATCTATTAATTCTGAGTTTAGTGCAGACCCAGTGATGCCAAAAGACGCACCCAAAAATGCGACGCCTCAAAATTATATTCGACATCATTATGTAGGCTTCCCATTAATTTCAGCTATCACTAAAATCACTGCTTTACAAAATGAGTTGAAAGTTTTAGAGAATGAAATTTTATCTTCAATGCTTTCTGGTCAATTAACACAAATTGCATCGATGGACAATTATTCAACATTGTTGCAAACCTCTAGAGGCGCTTATTATCAAGGAAACAAATTTGATGGTGCAATTGTGCTAGGACGTACTGATAATTCAACAGTTCCAAATGAAGTACAATTAACTTTAGACGGTAGACCTTTATCTGAAGATGACTACACAGTTGAAGGTGGTCAAGTTAAACTAAATGTAAACGCAGGAAATGCTGGTGATCATACTATCGAAGGTATGTTAATCTTCAAGCAAGATGGTAAGGAGATCGAGGTGCCTGTTAATCAGTCTTATTCCGTGATACCTAAGCCAAACCAGGCAATTGTTTCTGCCGATAAGATGAATGTGGTTTACCGAGGTATCGAAAACCCTATAACGGTTTCTATGCCTGGTGTTCCTGGAAATAAAGTTAATGCTTCAGCCCCTGGTATGAAACGCGTTAAAGGTTCGAAGTATATTGTGAGACCTACTACAGGAACAGAGCTTAAGATTAATGTAACAGGTGAAATTGAAGGCGAAAAAATTGCTTCTTCAACCACTTTTAGAATTAAAGATTTACCAAGACCAACACCAACGGTAAGAAATCAAGTACAAGAAGGTGGTGCAGTTAAAATGCCACGTAATGCTCTTAAGTTGTCACCAATTGGTGCAACATTTGAGAACTTTGATTTTGACATAACACCTGTTGTGAAACGTTTTACAATAAGTGTTCCTGGTCAGCCAGCTGTTGTTGTGAATGGTAGCCGTTTAGATGCAAGAGCTAAAGAGTTATTAGATCTTGCACGAACTGGTGATATAATACAAATATTTGATGTTAAGGCTGATGTCCCAGGTGTAAATGTTAAAAATATGCCTGCCTTATTGGTCCAACTTACAAACTAATTAAACCTTATGAGATTAACAGTTAAAATAGCAGGATTTATTGCATGTGGAGTGTTTACAATATCTTCATTCGCACAATCAAATATCCTCAATGCTAAACGACCTTCTCAAGTTGATTCATTAGCAAAAGTTCAAAAGCGCTTTGATGATGATAAACCTTTAGAGTACGGTTATGTTGGAGATAGAGATATATTATGGTCTAAAGTAGTTTGGGAACGTATTGATCTAGATCAAAAGGTTAATTACCCTTTGTTGTATCCTACTCAAGACAATTCAGTTAATAAAAATCGTAAATCCTTATTTAGAACATTAATACTTGCGATGGAAGCTGGCGCAAATAATGCTAATGATTCTTTAGCTATTACTGAAGTCTATTCTACAAGTTATTTTAATAAGAAAAAAGACTTTAAAGATATACAGGATGCAACAAAAGCAATTTTCCTTCCTAATGCGGCCCTAAGTATACTTGGTCAGTATGGTATTACTGGTACAGAAGCTGTTGAGACGTTTAAGTCAAGATCTTTAGCTGGTGAACTCGAAAACTACCCAGAGTTGTATTCTCCTGAGTTAATTAAACAAATGGAGCCTTACCTTGTTGCTACCGAAATTACCGCTGCTGATGTGAAAGAATACCATATCAAAGGCATGTGGTATTTCGACAAGCGTCAGGGAGAGATGAAGTACAGACTTCTTGGTATTGCACCTGCAGGTTATGATATCCAAACTCAAAACCCAAGTTATACAGGTGAACCTCAAGTTATCCCTTACTTTTGGGTTTGGTATCCTGATGCAAGACAAGTCCTGCATGATTCGAAAGTCTTAAATGCTCAAAACTCGGCTATGCCTATTAGTTTTGACCACTTATTAAACTCCAGACGTTTCAATTCTTTCATTTTCAAAACAGAAAATGTTTATGAGGATCGTCAGGTTAAAGATTATATTCCTGATAACGCACAAATGCAACTTCTAGAAGCAAGGCGTCTCAAAGAAGAAATTCGAAACTTCGAATTAGATATGTGGAATTACTAATAAGACCCACATTTATTCAATATATTAGCCTTTACAAATTGTAAAGGCTTTTTTTATGGCATTTAAAGATGTTTTAATTGTAGGTTTTGGTATCTCTGGCTCAACTGTTGCTCACCGCATCAAACTAGCAGGACTTAGTTTTGATATTATTTCAGATCGCTCCCAAACTGCCACAAGAGTTGCAGGTGGTGTTATCAACCCAATTGTACTAAAGCGCTATAAAACAGTCTGGCGTGCTGAAGAATTCTTTACTGAAGCTTTAAGGTTTTACCAACGTGTAGAGACATTGCTAGATTGTCCATTTCTTCAACAAATAACTCTTTTTAAACAACTTAAAACGCCTGAGGATTGTAATGATTTTGTCACCGCCTCAAATCAAGTTTACCTTTCAAACTTTTTGTCAGAACGTTTAGAGACACCCTCTAAGGTCGTTCATCAAAACATACTTAAAGTAGGTCGTGTTAATCAAATTTATACCATAAACTTAAATGCATACTTAGAGGCTTCAATTTCACACTTTAACTCTAGTTTTATAGCTTCCACTTTTAAACATGACGAATTAGATTTTACCTCTGACGGGTTTAGTTATAATTCAACTTTTTATAAAAATATTGTTTTTTGTGAAGGTTATGGTATTATCAATAACCCATTTTTTAATCATTTACCGATTTATGGAAACAAAGGTGAATATCTGATCATAAAATCGAGTGAACTTCAATCTAATCATGCCAGTTATAAAGCAAGGTATTTTCTAATACCACTAGGAAACGACTTGTATAAGTTTGGTGCAAATTATCAACGTGATCAATTAACTAATTTACCGACTGATAAAATTCGGCAAGAATTAGCACATGCTTTTGAGCAAATGTTTTCTGTTAACTATGAAATCATTGATCAAGTTGCTGGTATTAGACCAACTGTTAAGGATCGTAAACCATTACTTGGTGAACACCCTTCACATCAAAACATGTATTTATATAACGGTAATGGTAGTCGTGGGGTTTTAGCGGCACCACAACTCTCAAAAAACTTAGTAGAGTTGATGTTTAAAGGTTATGCTTTAAATCCTGAGATTGATTTAAAACGCTTTATTTAAGTACTTTTTTTCTTGTCATAACTAAAAAAGAAATTAATCCATATGTTTCTGGATAAACGCATAATCACAGGCATTAATACCACTAGTACAACAATAATAGAAATAAACGAACTTACTAAGCTTAGTCCTATAAAAAAGTGAGCTATAATAAAGGTGGCTACTGAGAATGCAACACCAAGCCCATAACTTACATACATAGCTCCATAAAAAAAAGAGGGTTCAATTTTATACTTGGTCCCACAATTAGAGCATTTATCTTGCATGTCGTAAATATGTTTTAAACGGTATGGATTACTTGCTTTATACATGCTTTCCGCATGGCAAACAGGGCATGAACCAGTAAATATGCTGTATAACTTAGAACCTTTTAACATTATCGATCTTTGTTTAGTATTACATTACAAAAATACCAATCTTTGCATAAATTAAATGTAATAAATGCTACATATCAATAAACTCTCAGTATCATTCGGTGGTACTTACTTATTCAACAATATTAGTTTTAAGCTTAGCGCTGGAAACCGCTTAGGTCTAATCGGTAAAAATGGTGCAGGAAAGTCAACTATGCTTAAAATATTAGCAGGTGATTTAGCCGAATTTGAGGGCGATATTGCTAAAGAAAAGAGCATTAATATTGGTTTTTTACGCCAGGATATAGATTTTGAAGAAGGACGAACTGTTTTAGATGAAGCATACCAAGCATTCGAACAAATCAAAGACCTAGAATCTAAATTAGACTATATAAACACCCAATTGGCAGAGCGAACCGATTACGAAACCGATTCGTATAACCAACTTATGATAGATCTTAATGATTACCAGCACCAATACGAAATACTGGGCGGCTATAATTATGAAGGTGAAACCGAGCGTGTTCTAAAAGGCTTGGGTTTTACGTCTCAAGATTTCAATGCCCAAACCAATACTTTCTCTGGTGGTTGGCGTATGCGAATTGAGCTTGCCAAACTCCTATTGCAAAATAACGATATCTTATTACTTGATGAGCCGACTAACCATCTTGATATAGAAAGCATCATCTGGCTTGAAGGGTTTTTAACTAATTTTTCTGGTTGTGTCGTTATCGTGTCTCACGATACCATGTTCCTAGACAATGTGACTAATCGTACCATAGAACTTTCGCTTGGTAAAATCTACGATTATAATAAACCTTACTCTGAATTTAAAGAATTACGTAAGACTATTCAAGAACAACAATTAGCAGCCCAGAAAAATCAAGAAAAAGAAATTAAACAAACCGAAAAACTTATAGATAAGTTTAGGGCAAAAGCAAACAAAGCCTCAATGGCTCAGTCTCTTATTAAAAAGCTTGAAAAAACAGAACGCATCGAGGTCGATCAAGATGATAATAGCACGATGAATGTTAATTTTTCCATCTCAAAAACACCTGGTAAAGTTGTAGTTGAAGCCGAAGATTTATCTAAACGATTTGGAGATCAAACAGTATTTAGTGGTGTTAATTTCAACATAGAACGTAATGCAAAAATTGCATTTGTTGGTCAAAACGGTCAAGGTAAATCGACCTTAGCTAAAGTTATTATGGGTGAGCTCGAACATGAAGGTCAACTAAAACTTGGCCATAATGTCGAAATTGGCTATTTCGCTCAAAATCAAGCTGAATATTTAGATCCTCATAAAACGGTTTTAGATACTATGATCGATGCCGCAAACGAATCGAACCGAAGTAAAGTGCGTGACATATTAGGCGCTTTTTTATTCCGTGGTGACGATGTCTCCAAATACGTCAAAGTACTTTCCGGTGGTGAACGTAATCGTTTAGCTCTAGCTAAAATGATTTTAGCGCCATTTAATGTGCTTATTATGGATGAACCTACTAATCACCTAGATATTCAGTCTAAAAATGTATTAAAGCAAGCTTTAGCACGGTTTGAAGGAACATTGGTTTTAGTTTCTCACGATCGGGATTTCTTACAAGGACTTGCAGATACGGTTTACGAATTTAGAAACCATCAAGTGAAAGAATTCCTGGGTAATATTAACGATTATCTTAAATCACGTGCGCTTGAAAACATGCGCGAAGTCGAACAAAAGTCTAAAGAAAAAGCAGTTAAAGTTGAAGCAACTTCAAGTGCTAACGATTACGAACTTCAAAAAAAGCGTAAAAAGCTTTCAAACAAATTGAGTTCAGTGGAGTCTAAGATTACGAAATTAGAACATAACATTGCTAAAATCGATAAGGATTTGCAAGATAACTACGATAAGACGGTAGCAGCTCCCGACTTTTTTAGTAACTATCAAAGTCTTAAAGATCAATTAGAGCAACAAATGAAAGCTTGGGAAGAGTTACAATTAAATCTTGAGCAACTGTAATATTGTGATTTCCTTAACCCTAAAGCACTAGGCAAGCCTATAGTTTTGCCTCATTATAATTATCAACTTATGAGAAATCTTTTTTTAATTATCCTTGGACTCATCATCATTGTTGGTTCGGTTGTAGGCGCTAATTACATAATTAAAAGTAATGTCAAAGACAAGCCACAACTTAAAACAGTGGCCAAACCAATCACAGCGCAAGCTGTTAAAAACACTACTGTCCCTGTTATTGTTAAAACCAATGGACAAGTTACAGCACTTAACAAATTTGAACTGTTTAGTGAAGTACAAGGTATCTTTCAAACCAGCAGTAAAACGTTTCGTCCAGGCCAAAAATACCGTGAAGGAGAAGTCTTAGTAGAAATTAATAATGAAGAGTTTGCTGCTAATGTCAAGTCTACTAAAAGCGAATTCTATAACCTCTTAATTTCTGTTTTACCAGATATCAGGCTAGATTATCCAAAGGCCTACAACGCTTGGGATACTTATATTCAAAACTTCTCGGTTAATAGGCCTTTACAAGCCTTGCCAGAGATTAATTCCGACAACCTCCGTTATTTTATCAATGGTCGTGGGATATTAACCTCTTACTACACCATTAAAAATTTAGAAGTAAGACTTGATAAGTTTAAGCTTCGCGCACCTTTTGATGGTATTTTAACCGAGGCTAGCATTAATCCTGGGACTTTAGTAAGACCCGGGCAACGTTTAGGGGAGTTTATAAATCCTAACGCCTACGAGCTTGAAGTTTCTCTCCAAAAAGCACTTGTTAACTATATTGGCGTTGGTGATACGGTAAATTTAAAAGATTTAGACCAACAATTTTCAACACAAGGTATTATAGAGCGTATAAATAGTCAAATTGATCAAACATCACAAAGCATTCAAGTGTTTATTCGCGTAAACGATCAAAAAGTGAAAGAAGGCATGTACCTTGAAGCTAATATTCAAGGCGAAATGCTAACTGATGCATTTAAACTCAGTCGGTCTTTAGTTCGCAATAAATCTGAAGTATTTGTAGTCAGAGATTCAGTATTGGCCCTCAAGCAAGTTCAACCTGTCTATTATGACGAAAATACAGCTATTGTTAAAGGCTTGTCTGATCAAGACACGATTATGACTTCTAATTTATCGAGCGCTTATTCCGGAATGTTGATTACAATAAAAGACTAAAGCATTGAAAAAGTTAATCACATACTTCATCAAGTATGAAGTCGCCGTAAACGTTATTATTTTAGCCTTTGTTATTTTTGGAATTGTAGGAATATTCAGTTTAAATTCTTCATTTTTTCCACTCCAAGAGTCTAAAATTATAAACATAAATATCACTTATCCTGGCTCTTCACCCGAAGAAATTGAAGAAGGGATTATCTTAAAGATTGAAGATAATCTAAAAGGCTTAGAAGGTATTGATAGAACAACTGCTGTAGCACGTGAAAGCGGTGGATCAATAACAGTAGAAATCGAAGATGGCGAAGACATAGATGTCTTATTAACCGAAGTTAGAAACGCTGTTGATCGCGTACCTAACTTTCCCGTCGGGATGGAGCCGCTGGTGGTTGCTAAAACCGAAACAAACCGGCAAACTATAGAGTTTGCAGTATCAGGTAGTGACATTCCTTTGAAAACACTAAAAGATATTAGTTACCAAATAGAATCTGATTTACGTTTGATTGATGGCATATCTCAAATTGAAATTAGAGGTTTTCCTCGAGAAGAAATTGAAATTGCACTGAGTCAAGATGCTCTTTTAGCTTATGAACTAAGTTTTGAAGATGTAGCCGCTAAAGTGCGGGGTTCTAATTTGCTTTCTACGGGTGGTACCATTAAAACCAATGCAGAAGATTACCTAATAAGAGCTAATAAACGGAGCTATTATGCCGATAATTTGAATGATATTATCATCAAATCAACGCCTAATGGGTCACCAATTAGCCTTTCTGATATCGCTGTTGTAAGAGATCAGTTTGAAGAAACGCCTAACGCTCTATATTTTAATGGGGATGCCGCGGTAACAATGGTGATCAGCAATACTAACTCAGAAGACTTACTCTCAACCGCCGATGCTGTTAATGCCTATGTCGATAATTTTAACTCAACCAATAATAATATTCAATTAAATGTAGTTAGAGATTCGTCAATCACACTTAATCAACGAACAAAACTCTTAATTGAAAACGGAGCTGTAGGGATTTTATTAGTACTACTGTTTTTATCCATATTTCTTAATATTCGTTTAGCCTTATGGGTGTCTTTAGGCTTACCACTATCTTTTTTAGGCATGTTTATATTCGCCTATGCTTTTGGCGTTACTATTAATGTGTTATCCTTATTCGGGATGATTATCGTTATCGGTATTCTGGTAGATGATGGTATTGTAATAGCCGAAAACATTTACCAACATTATGAAAAAGGGAAGTCCCCTATTCGTGCTGCTATAGATGGTGCTGTTGAAGTGATACCGCCCATTATTTCAGCTATAATTACCACTATACTAGCTTTTGCTACATTTTTCTTTTTAGATGGAAGAATCGGCGAGTTTTTCGCTGAAGTATCTATTATTGTATTGCTAACGCTTACCATTTCATTGATAGAAGCCTTTTTAATTTTGCCAGCGCATATTGCACATTCTAAAGCGATTAGACCAAAATCTGAACGCCCCAAAAAGAACACAGTTCTTGGTAATTTTTTTGCTAAGATGCGCAACATCAATAAGTTTGGTGATAAAATAATGGGATACCTTAGGGATAATTCTTATGCGCCTCTGCTTCGATTTGTGATCAAACATCGCGTGTTTTCTATTGCTATTTTTATAGCAGCTCTAGCCTTAACTGTTGGGGCAATTGGTGGTAGTATTGTTCGGGTTACTTTTTTTCCAAGTATAGCTAGTGACCGTGTACAAGTTAACTTATTAATGACTGAAGGTGTAAATCCTCAAAAGACAGATTCAATTATTTCTATTGTTGAAGATGCTGCTTGGCGTGTTAACGAAACCTATACGGAACAACAAACTGGAAATTTACAGGTGGTTGAAAATACCGTTAAACGCGTTGGTCCTGGAAATAACAAAGCTTCTGTAGAAGTAAACCTTCTACCTGGTGAAGCACGTGATTTTTCATCGGCTGAAATTACCAATGCTATACGAGAAGAAACTGGTCCTATTTACGGTGTAGAAAGCATTACCTTTGGATCGGGGAGTAATTTTGGAGGGTTACCAGTCTCCGTTTCTTTACTTGGTAATAACTTAGCTGAATTGGAAGAAGCAAAGGTGGCGTTGAAGTCTTTGATGGAAAATAACGCTCAGCTAAAAGATGTGACCGATAATGACCCTAAAGGGATTAAGGAAATAGAAATTGACTTAAAACCTTCAGCTTACGCCTTAGGTCTAGATCTTGGCGAAATTATGCGCCAAGTTAGAAATGCGTTTTTTGGGACACAAGCTCAACGATTCCAACGGGGTAAAGATGAAATTAGAGTTTGGGTGAGGTACAATTTAGAAAATAGGTCGTCTATTCGAAATTTAGATGATTTACGTATTATAACACCTAACGGTTCTAAAGTAGCTTTTAATGAAATTGCTCGCTATCAAATCGTCCGTGGTACCGAGTCTATTAGTTATTTGAATGGCCGTCGTGAAATAAAAGTTTCAGCTGATCTAGAGAACCCGAACGATAGTTCTACCGAGATACTAGAACAAATTCAAACCCAAGTTATGCCAGATATCCTTAATCAATATCCATCACTTTCGGTGTCTTATGAGGGTCAAAATCGAGAAGCTGGAAAGGTCACAGATTCTGCTAAAACAGTCTTACCAGTGATATTGTTTTTAATTTTTGTGGTTATCGCCTTTACGTTTAGAAGCTTTAGTCAACCGGTGATGTTACTCCTATTAATTCCGTTTAGTTTAATTGGTGTCGCTTGGGGACATTACATACATAATTTTCCGATTAACATTTTATCACTACTTGGTATTATTGCTTTAATAGGAATTATGGTTAACGACGGCTTAGTTCTTATTGGCCGGTTTAATAGTAATCTGCGAGAAGGTTTAAGCTTTGATGACGCTTTGTTTGAAGCAGGTAAATCACGTTTTAGAGCAATATTTTTAACCTCTTTAACAACTATTTCAGGCTTGGCACCTTTGATCTTTGAGCAAAGCCGACAAGCACAATTTTTAATCCCTATGGCAATTTCTATTGCTTATGGTATTGGCGTTGCTACTTTTTTAACCTTAATATTATTACCTATTTTTTTATCGGTGAGTAACACCATTAAAGTGAAAACTAAATGGTTATTTACAGGTCGTCACATCCCAAAAGAAAGTGTTGAGCGAGCAATAAAAGAAAAAAACGAAGAAGAATTGTACAATGAAAATCAATAACTATTTAGTACTTCTAAGTTTTTACTTAGTCACATTAACTTCAGCTGGGCAAACGGTTTTAACCAAAGCAGAAGCTATTAACCGTGTGTTAGATAATAATTTCAGCATCAAAATAGCTGAAAATAATGTTCAGATTTCTGATAATAATCAAGGGATTTTAAATTCAGGTTATTTGCCTAGTTTATCGACTAGCTTAGGTTGGGATATTAGCTTGCAAGATCGTTTAGCAGAAATAGAGGGGCAAGCCCCTTTAGATCAAAATGATCTTGAAACCCAGCGTTATAACGCTAGTGTAGATTTAAATTACACCTTGTTCGATGGCATGGGACGAATTTATAATTTCAAGCAGCTTAAACTGCGCTATAATCTTTCTAAATTAGAGGCACGAGAAACTATAGAAACGACCTTGACCCAAATGTTTAGTATTTATTATGAATTGGCGAGACGCTTAAAAAATGTAGATGTTCTAAAAAATACTTTAGAATTATCGCGACAACGTTTAAAGCGTGTAGAATATCAATTTCAGTATGGTCAAATTAATAAACTAGATGTATTAAACGCTGAGGTTGATGTGGCTAACGATAGTATTGCTTTGATCAATGAACAGCAAAACCTTACCAATGTTAAGCGAGATTTAAAAGTAGTGCTTAATGATGATGAATTGTCTGATGAGTTTCAAGTAGATACCACGGTAAATTTTATACCGGCTTTAAGAATTGAAAATTTTATAAGTGAGCATCAAGCAAATAATGTGTCTTTACTACAAATTGAAGAAAATTTATTAATTTCTGAGTACGATAAAAAAATTAGTGCAACGGGTTATTTACCACGCTTAAATTTATTTGGTTCTTACGGGTGGAACCGTAATATAAGTCCTGAATCTCCTTTTTTTCCTGGTTCAACACAAACTACAGATGGTTATTCGGCAGGCGTAAGCTTATCCTGGAATTTGTTTGATGGTGGTCAAACTTCAGTGAACATGCAAAATGCATCTATCGCTCTTAAAAATCAACAATTACAAAAACAACAAATTAAACAAAGTGTAAAGCGAGATGTTCAAAATGCTTACGATAACTACAAAAATAGGCGTTATATCTATGAGCTACAGCAGCAAAATGTAGAAACGAATAAAGACAATTTCAACCGAACTCAGGAGCGATTTAAACTAGGTCAAGTGACTTCAGTTGAGTTTAGACAAGCGCAACTTAACTTATTAAATGCGCAAACAAGTTTAAATTTAGCAAAATTTGATGCTAAACTGGCCGAGCTTCAGCTTCTTCAGTTAACGGGTCAATTATTAAATATCGAGTTTTAAGATGTATGAACACTTTTTTCAATGTCCACATTGTTGGGAAACCATTAGTTTTTTATTAGATACTTCAGTTAGTTTTCAAGATTATATAGAAGATTGCGAGGTTTGTTGTAATCCGATTGAAATTCGAGCAACATTTAGTGCTGGTGAATTAACTGAATTCCAGTCGACAAGCATAGAGCAATAAATAATTTATTTTTTTATTTGGTCAAACGTATAATTAACCCTATATTTGCAGTCCGATAGTTAGAAAAAATAGTTTAAACATATATCGCGGGATAGAGCAGTAGGTAGCTCGTCGGGCTCATAACCCGAAGGTCACTGGTTCGAGTCCAGTTCCCGCTACTAAATGGGACAAATCAATTTTTTTTGATTTGTTCCTTTTTTTATTTTCTTTCAAACCCTTGTTAACACTGGCAATTTTGAGCAGTATGGGATTAATATCAGCGGTTCGAACTTTTTTATTCTCAAATTGAAATTTTTCTGGAAATATCGAACCAATCAGCAGTCTTTTTCGCTCAATATTACCATCAAAATACTGCTTATCAAAGCCTTCCATAGATTTTAGTCCATCTTTATACAGTTTAAACACCTCCTGTTTTTTTGCCAGGTGTGATTCCTTTTCCTTTAACTCATCGATTAGATTCTGGAAACGTTTTTTGGCTTTATTATACTCTTCTTTGCTCAGATCTCCCTCAATGAACAGGTCCTGGATTTTTTCCAATTTGGTTTCAAGGTTTTTAATCTTTT
>CBFHKB010000018.1:0-21747 GCA_965656295.1 Psychroflexus sp. | reverse complement strand
TTATGCTATACATCTCGGTTTACCACATTTATCGTGTTATGCCTTAACTGTTGAACCTAACACTGCTTTAGAACGTTTTATTGATAAACAAATTATTGCTCCAGTTGATGATGATTTAGCCCGAGAACATTATGATGTATTAACGCAAATCATGCCAACATATAGCTATGAAAATTATGAATTTTCAAATTTTGGGAAACCAGATTACTTTTCTCAAAATAACCTGGCTTATTGGTTAGGTAAATCCTACTTAGGTGTTGGGCCATCAGCACACTCCTATGACGGAGAACAGCGAAGTTGGTCGGTTACCAACAATCTTAAATATATTAAGGCTATAGAGGAAAATCAATTACCACTTGAACATGAAACCTTAAAGCTTACCGATCGTTTTAACGAGTATATTATGACTCGTTTACGCACTAAATTTGGTGTAGATTTAAACGAGGTTGAAGCTAAGTTCGGTTTAACTTATCGGGCGTATTTGGTGGATCAACTTCAGCCTTTACTGAAAGACCAACTAGTGAGTCTTAATTCAGATGAAGTTATTCATGTGACTCAAGATAACAAGTTTTTAACCGATGGTATTTCAGCTGAATTATTTAAACTCAATTTGGAATAGTGACCGGTTGCTAGACTAGCTTAGACATAGGTTAGACTTTATTAACTTCATTGTTTACGATTTTATGAGGCCATCCTGATTGAAGTCTATTTGTTATTGAGTTGTGAGTTCCTAAATTAATCGCTTATTGAAGCTTTAGCGATTTGTTTTATATTTGGAGGTTATGAATATAGAAGAATTTAGAGTATTTTGTTTAGCAAAAGCTTGTACAACTGAAGAATTTCCTTTTGATCAGGATACTTTGGTATTTAAAGTTTCCGGAAAAATGTTTGCGCTAGCGTCACTTAAAAAGTGGGAGCAAGGCGAGTGTTTTATTAATTTAAAATGCGATCCAGATTATGCTCTAGAATTACGAGAGCGCTATCCTGATCACGTTATGCCAGGTTACCATTCCAATAAAAAACACTGGAATACGGTAAGTGTTCAAAATACTGCTTTAGCTCCAAAATTAATCGAGCATTTAATAAATCATAGTTACGACTTGGTAGTGAGTAAACTGCCTAAAGCCAAGCGTGAACTTATCAACGCTTCTTAAGTCTATTGTCGTAGTTAAATTGGTTGCGAATACTTCAACTAAATTTTATGGTTTATAATTTTAGACCTGTTTATTGAGTTAAACCTATTAAATCGGCTATTTTTGAAAAAAAATCATCAGTGAATCACTATAAGCAACGCATAGATCGGCACCTCAAGTTAAGTCAAAATTTAAAGAAACAATTACTATGGTCAAGCCTATTGCGGCTAGCTGTTTTTTTAATTTTTTCGGTTGGTGTTATTTGGTTTTGGGGAAACTTTAAGCTTGTTATTCTCATGTTTATAGCTTTTTTAGCGTTGTTTTTGTTCTTGGTAAATCGTCACCAAAAGCTAAAACGACAACGGGAAATGGTGCATCGGTTAATCGAAATTAATGAAAATGAAATTAAAGCCTTAGCTGGAGATGTATCTAAGTTTAATTCTGGGAAGCGCTATAAAAATGAGATCCATTTGTTTAGTTCAGATTTGGACCTATTTTCTGAGGGTGGTTTTTTTCAACATTTAAACCGAACAGCAACAAGCGATGGCGAAGCCACGTTGGCCCAATTAGTTTTAAGTAATGCCATTTCTGAAATTGAGGAGAAACAAAAAGCTGTAAAAGAGTTGGCTCAAAAAATAGAGTTTAGACAAGCTTTTACAGCCGAAGCTTTATCTGTAAAGCAAGCTGTGACTCAATCTACAATTAAACAATGGTTTAACACCTACAAGGCTTTTGTGCCATCTATGATGCGTTGGTTCCCACTAGCGTTTACAGGCCTATCGGGAGTTGTGATATTACTTTTTTTTAGCGATGTGATTACTATGAGTCAGCTTGGTTTATGGGCATTAATAGGTTTAGGTATAACAGGCTTTTATCTTAAGCGCACGCAAAAATTATCGAGCGATATTAATCAACTCCAAACTTATTTTGCTAATCAGCATCATTTGGTTAAGCGTGTTGAAAATGAAAGTTTCGACTCAACAGTTTTACAATCGTTAAAAGCTTTGGTAGTGACTAAAGGTCAAAATTTATCTAAAGACATTCAAGTGTTTAACAAGCTTATCGATGCATTTGAGCAACGAAATAATTTTTTATTGGGCTTTTTTTTAAATGCTTTTATGCTTTGGGATTTGAGGTATGTTTACTTAATAGAGCGTTGGGTTGCTCAACACTACAACCAATTAGAGCATTGGTTTACGTGCTTAAATCACTTTGATGCTTACCATAGTTTAGCTAATTTTGCATTTAATCACCCTCATTTTTCGTATCCAGTTATTAACTCTAGCACATCTAATTTAATTATAGAGGCCAAAGAGGCTGTGCACCCTTTGCTTCCTAAAAACGAAGCGATAACTAACTCTTATCAACTATCGGAGGGTGATTTTTGGATTGTTACCGGGGCTAATATGGCAGGGAAAAGCACCTTTTTACGAACAGTTGGATTGCAAATATTAATGTCTAATTTAGGCTTGCCTGTGAGTGCGGCTTCTTCAAGTTATCAACCTATGCCGATTATAACCAGTATGAGAACGGCAGACTCTTTAAAAGACGAATCGTCTTATTTCTATGCTGAATTATCACGACTTAAAATGATTATTGAGACGATAAAGACACAGCCTCATTTTATTATTTTAGATGAAATTTTAAAAGGAACCAACTCTAAAGATAAAGCTGAAGGGTCCAAGAAATTTATTGAGAAATTGAACCAAACCACTAGCGTCGGTATTATTGCCACGCATGATATTAGTCTTTGTGATTTGGCAGTAGAATATCGAGAATTACATAATTACCATTTTGATGCCGAAATTATTAAAGATGAGCTTCATTTTGATTACCAACTGAAACCTGGCGTTTGTAAAAATATGAATGCATCGTTTTTAATGCAGAAAATGAATATTACTTAAGCTTTAATTAAGTTAATAATCTCGCGCTTTTCTTCATTTATTATGCGTTTTTCGGAGTGATAGCTTTTAAACTCCTTAGGTTCAAATTCTTTTAACTCTTCTTTTGAGATAGAGTGTCCATTGATTTTAATCAAATAACTACGGTCAAAAATCCATTGCTCAAATTTAAATTGGTCTATGGGTTGTATATTTGGTTTTTGATCAAATATTGGTAAGAAGCTAGGTAATTTTTCGGCATTCACTTGTTGTGCGAAACTCATGCTTTTATACAAATTTTCTACAAATTCAAGTTCTATTTCTCTGTAATAGCGTTGGCTTTCTGGAGTGCTTTTCCAGGTTTTTACCAAGGTGTTGTACTGTACAATCATGGGTTCGGTAACTTCAGTGCCTTCTGTAAAGTTAGAAATAGTTCGTCGTTGAAAGTTTAGGACATCAACAGCACTAAATTTCAGTTGATTTTTAACAGCTTCAACTAAGCTGTCTGTTGTGATGTTATCTATATCTATAGTGATGCTCACTAATTCAGTAGTATTTTTTTGAGATAGGAATTGTGAGACATCTTTCTTCAGGTTGTTTAAGCTCACTTCAGCTTGATTCAACTTAATGTTTTTATTATCAATAAGTTCGATAAGTAATTCAGTTTGTGAAATACTAATCCCACTTATAAAAAAAAAGACGAATAACAACTTCAATTTCATGATAAAAATTTAAACAAACTTAATCATTTAAAATTAATTTGTACATTTGTTTTTTTTATTGAGTGCCACCCAATATCGAGTTAATGAAAAAACAACACTTATTATTTGCTGTTCTTATCAGCTTATTCACAATAACTTTAGCATTTTCCCAACCAGGCGGTCCAGGTGGCCCACCACCTACTCCCGGTGAAGATGATAATATTGATGATGTTCCTGCTCCTATAAATACTTTAGTCATGGTAGGTCTTGGTGTTGGAGCTGTTTTTGGCATTCGAAAGCTTAAGTAGATTGTATAAAATTAATGCATACACTACCCCATATTCTATCAGTAGTATACTAGTACTTTCTTCAACACTATTTTTTTTATAACTCACGTAACTTAAAATTAGTAATCCGCTCCATGCTATAAATACGAGTCGGGACGGCTTTGATAGAAGACTAAAACCCAATGGCAAAACAATATACCACGGATGAACGGTTGTTGATAAGAGTAAATACACTAGGAAAATTAAACTCAATTTCTGTATAAACTGCTCAGGATTTTGAAACCTAGGCTGATGTAAACTGATGACTAAAATTAGGCCTAAGATACTTACTGCCAACCCTTTTCCAATCACACCTATCGCGTTGTAACCTAAGGTATAAAAGCCCAATTCTCTGAGGATATAGTAAATGGAGGCATTAAATTCAAATTTAGAAAACCATAAGCCAATACTAGCTGAATAACTATTAAAGAAGTCACTATTTAAAAAGCCCCAATAGCCCATACCTACAAGCAATAAACAGAGCACGCATAGTAGGCTGCCTTTTATGAAATTAACCTTTAATGTTTTATAACTGTAGGGATAAAATAAAATTAAAGGTAAAACCATTAATGGAAGTAACTTTGAAAGTATAGATAAACTTAAAAAGCTAATAGCGACTATAAACCATTTTTTTACCAGGAAAAAATATACAAACCCTAGGAAAAAGCACATCATAGCACCTTCAAAATGAAGGTTACCAGTTATTTCAAGTAAAACTAAAGGGTTTAAGACTAGCCAAAAGATAAGCTTAGGTTTACATTCAAAATAGTGAAGTAATTTCCATAAGAAATAGAAGCTACCCATTTCAGCTAACCAATTTACAATTCGCAAGCCTAAAATTTGATACTTTAAATTTTCACCAAATAGTTGAAAATTCAAATAATATATAACTTGAGCTAATGGCGGATAGTTCGAAAAATTAGTGGCGCTTAATTCACTCATGCCTTCAAAAAGGCGTCTAGAAAATGTTGTAATGTTTAGTTGGGTTCCAAAGCTGTTGGCAGGTAGGTTTGTATAAACGTTATAGCCTTCAGAAGTCATAAATCCATCCCATATAAACCGATAGAAATCCTCTGATAATAAAGGTAAATAGTCTATGAACAGAAGTCGTGAAGCAACAGCTAGCACAATTAAATCTTTTACCTTAAATACAGCCGATTTGATAAAAGTGAACAATAATCCGAAACAAACAGCATGGGCTGAAATAAGTTGAACGTGCTCATACCTTTTAGTCTGAGTAAGCACAACCGTTGCGCCTAAAAATAAAATAATACTAAATAGCTTTAGGAGTTGTTGCTGAAATGCACGGTTAAGTCTCATAACTTAAACTTTAGAACAAATAGAGTTGTACGCGACAAACCCAAAACCAAAACAAAGCATGAGATGAAAACTAATTAAGCCAAAGTCTTGGACAACAAAAGCAGCATAAACACCATATGCAAAATAGATAAGTAGTATTACTTCTAAAAGGTTGATCCAATTTAAGTGCTTTGCTACATATTTGTTTTCCGTGATACGGGTATTAAACTTTGGTGTACGAATAAAGCCTGATTTTTTCTTGAAGTGCCCTTCTAAAACAGCTACACTATTATGAAGCGATAAACCCATTGCTACAGAGAAAAAGACAAGGAAGAGGCCTAAAAATTTGAAGAAACCTCTAAAACTTTTACCGTTAACTTCTATGAAGCTATACCAGTAGGCAAGAAGAAAAAATAAGGTGCTACTTCCCAAACCACTAAGCACATAAAATAGATGTATAAGGTTAGGGTTATGATGTTTGATGAAAAGTAATGGTATGCTCAGTAAGGCTAACATCAAAACCATAAAAAACATACTACTATTCAACAAATGAAAAAAGCTGTGAAATTTTGATGAAATTTTTAGATCTGAACTTTTAAGTACTTGGACGTAATTTTTTCTGAAATTTTCGGCAGCACCTTTATTCCATCTAAATTGCTGTGAACGTGCAGCACTTATGAAAAGTGGTAATTCAGCAGGGGTGACAATATTCTTTAAATACACAAATTTCCAACCTTTCAATTGAGCTCTGTAGCTTAAATCAAGATCTTCTGTTAGCGTATCACCATGCCAGTTACCCGCATTATAGATGCATTCTTTTCTCCAAATACCAGCGGTTCCATTAAAATTGATAAAGTGCTGTTGTAAATTTCGTCCTACTTGCTCAACAGTAAAGTGAAAGTCGAGGGCGAAAGCTTGAATTTTAGTGAGTAAGTTTTGGTTTCGGTTTAAGTGGCCCCAGCGTGTTTGAACAACCCCAATATCAGGAGAGCTAAAATAAGGTAAGGTGTTTTTTAACCAGTTAGATTTTGGTAAAAAGTCTGCATCAAAAACAGCAATAAATTCCCCTGATGCTTGCTTTAAGCCTTCTTTTAAGGCGCCTGCTTTAAAACCATCCCGATTTAAACGTGTGATGTGTTTTATATTAATACCCAGATTTTGGTATTTAGTTACCAATTCTTGGGTGAGTTCTTTAGAGCTATCGGTAGAGTCGTCTAAGACTTGAATTTCAAGACAATCTTGAGGGTAATCAATAGTTACCATATTATCAATTAACCGTTTGACCACATAGGCTTCATTATATAACGGTAGTTGTATGGTGACGTTTGGCCATTTTTGATATGCAACTTTTTTAGGTTGCTTGTGTTTGTTTTTTAGAAAGCTAATTAATAATTGAAGCTGTGCTAAACTATATAAAAACACATGTAGCAAAGCCACCGTGTAAAGTGAAATAACGATGTAATTAATGATCTTACTTAGTAGCATATTTCAATATCCATCCAATTATTTTTACCCCTGCTAAAATAGCACCTTTAAATGTTCCAGATACTTTTGAATCTCCAATTCTATTGCGGTAATGTACCTTAACTTCAGTATAAGTTAATTTTTGCCTCAAGGCTTTAAGTTGCATTTCTACAGTCCATCCATAGGTTTTGTCCTGCATGTTTAAGTCTAATAGCTTTTTATAAGTGATAGCTCTAAACGGGCCAAGATCAGAATAATTAGCGCCATAGAGTAATTTCATTAATCGGGTGGCAAGCCAATTGCCAAAAATTTGGGGTAAGGTCATTGAGCCTTTTTCTCTTAGTTGTTCAGCACGAACGCCAATAACGAAATCTATACCGTCTTCTAAAATAGGACGCAAGACAGCCGACATCTCTTCGGGGTAATCGCTATAGTCACCATCTAAAAAAACAACAATATCTGTATCTTTATGTTGTCGAGCAATATAGTCCATACCTTTAAGACAAGCATAACCATAGCCTCGTTTGGGCTCGTTAATCACCGTTGCGCCATTAGTCCTTGCAACGGCCTCAGTTTTGTCTGTAGACCGATTGCTCACTACGATAATTTCAGTGATATAGTCAGGAATATCGTTTACCACTAAGCCAATGGAAGCCTCTTCATTAAAAGCAGGTATTATTACCCGTATGGTTTTGGTGCTGTTCATGCGTCATTTAAAGTTCTCGCAAAAATACCTTAATTTATTTGCAGTCGCTTAAAAAGGAGTTCTTTTAAAATCGAGTTAACAATTAAATGATTTTTAGGCACTAAAAGCTGAGGTTTAAAAGTAAAATCTGCCTGATAACTTAACTTATAGTTATTCAAATAGTTTTTACTTGACTTAAGAGTTTTGCTGTTTTAAAAAGTCTTTCAGGTTAATATCATTTCCAAGCAAAATGTCAGTAGGGTTAATACGGTTCTCTACGTGATCGTTTTCTAATTTTAAGACGCCACGAGGACAAACATTAGCACAAATACCACAACCTACACATGAAGACCGCACAATATTTTCGCCCTTCTGAGCATAGGCTCTTACATCTATTCCCATTTCACAATACGTAGAGCAATTACCACAAGAAATACATTGACCGCCATTAGTTGTAATTCTAAATTTAGAAAATAAACGCTGCTGAAGACCAAGAATAGCCGCCATTGGACAACCAAACCGGCACCAAACGCGATTACCAAAAATTGGATAAAAGCCAGTCCCAATTACACCAGAAAATATACTTCCGATTAAAAAACCATAGCCACTTCTTAAGGTTTCAGTTTCCGCAAAAAATAAACGATTTTGAAAGCCATCCCAAAAATGCATACTCATTATGGCCAAGATGACCACAAAAAATCCAATAGCTGCATATTTTGCATCTTTTTGAATCGCTTGCCGTTTAAATAACATAATTAAACCAAACACTAAGCTTAAAAGTGAAGTGACACTAATTAAAAACGTATCTCTTGAAAGCCAGTATTTAGACGAGTCATCGCCTAAATAAGAATAAACTACAGCTATAGTTGTAATAGTAATAAATACGGTTACTAAGTGTATTAACCAGCGTTCAAACTTCCATGCTTTTTGAGAGGTGTCACTCAAGTGTCTAAATGCATCGCCAGCAGTTTCAGCAAGACCACCGCAGCCACATACCCAAGAGCAATACCAGCGTTTGCCATAAAAGTAGGTAAGAATTGGTGTGATCACCAAAATAGACACAATTCCAAAAACCAATAAGGCCAAACCAATATTCCCAGCGTTAATAAAATCATCAACACGGTATTGTTCGAAATTGTAATAATTAAGTGGCCAAATATTTTTTAAATCATAGTAAGGCAAGCTAAAATCATCGGTATTTAACCTTGCCATTAATTCTGGAATTAAAAAGGCAAAACTTAACTGAAAAAACATAACCGATACCGTTCTTATTTTTTGGTAGTTGTTATGGCGATATTTTAATAATGCTTTAATTCCAAACCCCAGAATAGCGATGGTATACAAGGTTCCATAAACAAACCACTGGCTCGCAGGCCTCCCACTTAGAAATTCACTCAAGGGATCAAATAAAGCAATAACACCGTGGTTAGAGCTACCTTGAACTAAGCCTAAGGTTTCAGGGTAAAAGTAAAGCAGAATATAAAACCCAGTAAGCGTTAAGCCTAAAATATAAGCCCAAAATCCCCGATGGGTAAAGCCTTTTAAGTAGTTGAAGTTGTTTTTGACGCCAGCTGAAGTATCTCGATAGGTACCAACAGCATATATAGTGATACCAAACAAAATGCTACTTAAACTCAGCGTTAGGCTTATAGCTGAATTAATAACAACCAAGTTAAAGTGACTCAGAAACAGCATTAAAAGTCCTGCAAACCCTAAAAAAAGTCCGATTTTTTGAGTTTTATTTAGCTGGGCTGAAGCTGCTGTTACTGAAATATTAGCACTTGTACTCATAAGTTATTTGTCTTAAAGGCGTGTTTGATTAAATGTTCATAGCGTTTGTAAAGTTCGGGATCAAAATTCGCTAAGTGAAGGTTTTCAAGGACTTCATCAACGCTTTTAGATTCGTTTAAGCAGTGTTCAAAAAACGCATGTCGCATTCTTATACCAAAGGTATTAATACCTATAAATCTTCGGCTTTTAGCTTCATAATTAAGATGAATGCAAATATCTTTTTCTGGATGCTTCCAGAAAAACGTTTCATATCCTGGCTCAGGTGTATGATTTACCCAGCCATAGGTTTGATACTCAATATCAAAAAACTTAGCAGAATTAAACCAATGGCTAGGATTATAAGTCATCGGTTGCCCACAAATAGTTTGGGCTACAGTTTCCCCCATCATTCGACCAGTATACCATACTGCTTCAACTTTAGGACGTTTGCCAATTGCTGTTTCTTGTTCTGCACAGTCGCCAATAGCAAAAATAGAAGGGAAGTTAGTTTGTAAATACCGGTCGACTACCACGCCTTTTTGAACTTTAATGCCGGAATTTTTCAAGAAGTTAATGTTAGGTGATACGCCTGCTGTTAAGCCTACTAAGTCGCAGTCGATTAGTTCACCTGTTTCTTTTATTTTTATTCCGATAGCCTGATTATCCTCATTGGTGATAATTTCTTCAAGATTTTGATTTAGCCTTAAGTCAATTCCATGGGATTTAATATGCTTACTCAGCATTTCAGCTTCTTGGTTAGGCAGTACATTATTCCAAAATTGGGACTCTCTCACTAAAAATGTGACGGGTATAGATCGGGTATGGAGCATTTCGGCAAGTTCTACACCAATTAATCCACCACCTACAATGACTGCTTTTTTACAAACCTCGGCATTAGGCGCCAGGGTTTCTAAAGATTCAAGATCTTGTTTGGAATATAAGCCTTGTACACCTTTGGCGTTTTCGCCAGGCCAGCCAAATTTACTGGGTACTGAACCTGTTGCAATAATTAATTGGTCAAAGTAAATGCGCCGACCAGATTTGAGTTTGATTTGATGGTTTTCTGGATAAACCTCTGTGACATGGTCATGTATTAAATTAATTGTATTCTTATGCCAAAATTGATCTTCATAAGGTTTGAGTTGTTCCCATTTCATATGTCCCATGTAAACATACATTAAGGCTGTTCTTGAAAAAAAGTAAGGACTTTCTGAAGAGATGATACTAATTTTTTTTGAAGACAGTTTACGAATATGTCTTGCAGCGGTAGTTCCTGCAATTCCATTTCCGATAATAACTATATGCTCTTGACTCAAGACTTTTTATTTTTAATGACTAAACTACTTATTTTAACCGATTAGGCCTTTGAAATTTTTCACAAAAAAAGCTGTCAATTTTAAAATTGACAGCTTAATTAATAAGATAAGGCTTTTAATTAAAGCTCAAGCGCTTTTTTAATATCACCATCCATTAATAAATGAGTAGGGTCTTCAAGTGCTTCTTTAATTGCAACTAAAAATCCAACAGATTCTTTACCATCGATAATACGGTGGTCATAAGATAGAGCAACATACATCATTGGTCTAATAACAACTTCACCATCTATGGCGATAGGACGCTCAATAATGTTGTGCATTCCTAAGATACCACTTTGAGGTGGGTTAATAATTGGTGTTGACAACATAGAACCAAACACACCACCATTTGAAATGGTAAACGTTCCGCCTGTCATTTCATCAACAGTAATTTGACCATCTCTTGCTCTGATCGCTAGGCGTTTTACTTCTTGTTCTACACCTCTGAAGCTTAAATTTTCTGCATTTCTAATCACAGGAACCATTAAGCCTTTTGGTCCAGATACAGCAATACTAATGTCTTTATAGTCGTAAGTAATCATTTCTTTACCGTCAATCATGCTGTTTACCGCTGGGAATTTATCCAACGCTCTCACTACTGCTAAAGTAAAGAAAGACATAAACCCTAGACTTACGCCGTGCTTAGTTTTAAAGTCTTCTTTGTATTGTGAGCGTAAGTCAAAAATAGGCTTCATGTCTACCTCGTTAAAAGTAGTCAACATGGCCGTTTCGTTTTTGGCACTCACTAGGCGTTCGGCAACTTTACGTCTTAGCATAGAAAGTTTTTTACGGCTTTCGGCACGTGAACCTTTTCCTGGAGTTCCCATGGACGGTTTCCCTTCAGCTTTTTCGGCGTCTTCTTTAGTAATTCTTCCATCACGTCCAGTGCCTTTAACATCTTTTGGATCGATGTCTTTTTCAGCTAAAGTTTTCTTGGCTGCCGGTGAAGGGCTGCCTGAGGCATATGTTTTTTCTTCAGCAGGTTCAGATTTTTTAGAATCTTCCTGTTTTGAATCTTCTTTTTTCTCTTGAACGTCTTCTTTTTCTTTTGTTTCAGAGGTGTCTTTAGAGTCGCCTTCTGGTTTTTTAGCATCTGTATCGATAAGGCAAACCACCTCACCAACTTCAACAACATCACCTTCTTCAGCTTTAAGGGTAACAATACCGCTAGCTTCTGCTGGTAGCTCTAAGGTTGCTTTATCTGAATCTACTTCAGCTATTGCTTGATCTTTTTCAACGTAGTCGCCATCTTGGACTAACCATTCTGCGATTTCAACTTCGCTAATTGACTCGCCCGGTGAAGGGACTTTCATTTCTAAAGCCATAATCTAAATATTTCGAAATCTTATTAATTTACTGTTTATAATCTAATATACAATTGTCTTTTGAGGCATCAAACACATAGTCTATAATTTCTTGATGTCTCATTTTAGAACGTGTTGGGCTTCCTGCTGCAGGTGAGCCATAAAAACGGCGACTGCAAACTCTAAACTCTCTTGCTCTTGGGTAATGTAATAGCAAATGCCCATAAGCTCCCATGTTTCTAGGTTCTTCTTGTGCCCAAACGATATCTTTTACATTTTTATACTCGCTTAGAATATTTTCAATAGCATTTAATGGCAAAGGGAACAGTTGTTCGAGTCTTACCAATGCAACATTATCGATGTTGTGATCTTCACGGTGTTTAAGCAAGTCGTAATAGAATTTACCAGAACAAAACACTAAAGTTTTGGTGTTTTTAGGTTTAATTTCTGTCTCTTCAATCACAGGTTTAAAACTTCCGTTTGCTAAATCTTCTTTTGTGGAATTTACTTTAGGGTGTCTTAGTAAACTTTTAGGTGTTAATACAACTAAAGGTTTTCTAAATTTCAATTTCATTTGGCGTCTAAGCAAATGGTAAAAATTACCAGGTGTAGTGCAATTAGCAATGTACATGTTGTCTTTGGCACAAAGCTGAAGATAACGTTCCATCCGTGCCGAAGAGTGTTCGGAGCCTTGACCCTCATAGCCATGAGGTAATAAGAGCACTAAACCATTTTGGGTTTTCCACTTATCTTCTGCGGCAGAAATATACTGGTCAATCATTATTTGTGCGCCATTGCTAAAATCTCCAAATTGCGCCTCCCAAATGGTTAAAGTTCCTGGACTTGCCATCGCATAGCCATAATCGAAACCAACAACAGCATACTCTGATAACAACGAATTAAAAATATAGAATTTAGCAGCGTCTTCTCCTAAATTATTATGTGGGACATACTCTTCTTCGCTTTCTTCAACTTTTATAACGCCATGTCGGTGAGAAAATGTACCCCGCTCTACATCTTGTCCCGTTATTCTAACATCGTGACCTTCTTCTAATAAAGTAGCATAAGCTAGGAGTTCTCCCATAGCCCAGTCCAGTTTATTATCTTCAAAGTACATCTTATGTCTCGCTTTAATCAAGCGTTCTACTTTTCGTAAAAACTTTTTGTCGCTTGGGAGTGTAGTGATTTTTTGGGCAAGCTTATCAAGTTTATCCAGTTTATAACTCGTGTCTACATCGCTAAGCATGTCTTTTGCATTACCAGATTCGAAACCTTTCCATTCTTCTTGTAAGATTTTAGTGACAACGCTATTTTCTTCTTTCTTAGAACTCTCGTAATTTTTTTCTAAGGTTGTTTTGTATTTTTTCTCAAGGTCTTCTATAAAAGATTTACTTATAATATTTTGATTAATAAGTTCCTCAGCATAGATATCTCTAGGATTGTCGTGCTTAGAAATTGCTTTATACAGTTTAGGTTGTGTGAATCGAGGTTCGTCACCTTCATTATGGCCGTATTTCCTATAGCCTAGCAAGTCAATAAACACATCACGTCCGAACTTCATTCGGTATGACAGTGCAAAATCCATCGCATGGACAACAGCTTCAGCATCATCTGCATTAACGTGCAAAACAGGAGATAAGGTCACCTTACCGACGTCGGTGCAGTAGGTAGATGATCGCCCGTCTATATAATTAGTGGTAAAGCCAATTTGGTTGTTAACAACAATGTGTATAGTTCCGCCTGTTTTGTAGCCGTCAAGTTGCGCCATTTGAACAATTTCATATGCAATACCTTGACCAGAGATAGCGGCATCACCATGCACAATTATAGGGAGTACTTTTTGTTCTTCACCTAAATGGTGGTCGTCTTGTTTTGCTCTAGCAATACCTTGAACAACGGCACCAACTGTTTCTAAGTGTGAAGGATTTGGTGCTATGTTTAGGTTAATTTCTTTGCCGGTATCGGTTTTGCGCTTTGAAGTCCAACCTAAGTGATATTTTACATCACCATCAAAGCCATCGACTTCAAAATCTTTTCCTTGAAATTCGTTATAAATATCTTTAGGGCTTTTGCCAAAAATATTAGCTAATGTGTTTAATCGACCTCGGTGTGCCATTCCCATGACAAATTCTTGGACGCCCATATTAGCAGCTTCTTCAATTAAAGCATCTAAAGCTGGGATTAATGTTTCGTTTCCTTCGAGCGAAAATCTTTTTTGACCTACAAAGTTTTTATGTAAAAAGCTCTCAAACACAACAGCTTCATTAAGTTTACGAAGGATGTTTTTTTGTTGATCAGTTGAGAATTTTGGTTGATTTTCGTTGGCGTAAATTTTCTTTTGGATCCAATCAACTTCTTCAGGTTTTCTTATGTAGGCGAATTCAACGCCAATAGAATCACAAAATACATTTTCTAAAAACTCAATAATTCGTCTAAGCGATGCTTTACCAATACCAATAAGTTCGCCTGCTTCAAATTTGGTGTCAAGGTCTGCCTTAGATAATCCGAAGTTTTCAATAGTTAATTTTGGTTGATAGTCGCGGCGATCACGTACGGGATTCGTTTTTGTGAATAAATGACCGCGATGCCTGTAGCCATCAATCAAATTGATAACCTGAAATTCTTTCTGAACATTATCAGGGATTTTGACTTTAGTCGTGGTGTTAGTATCAGCATCACGTAAGCTCACCTCTTTAGTCTCTGAGCTTTCGTTTAAGCCAAAGTCAAAACCTTGAAAAAAAGCTCTCCAACTTGGTTCTAGAGAATCTGGATATTTTAAGTATTGATCGTAAAGCTGGGCGATTTGCTGCGGGTGTATCGCATTGAGAAAAGAAAATTGGTCCATATGTGGAGTTACAATTAAATTGTTAATACAAAATTACAATTTATAAGCAAACTAGATTTAATTTCTTGGTTTTTATGATTTCATTTTGAAGTCGGTTGGTTTTCTGTTATTCAAAATTGAAGCGCTTATTCGTTATTTATAAATTTAGAGACTGCTATTTTATTTAATTTTAATGAATCGCTAATATTATAGTTTTTTTTTAAGAAATATTTATTTGCTAAATAAGTATAGTTTTAGAGTGGTTGTTTCGATTTTTCTTATTTTTTATTAAAATTGAATGCTTCAAAGCCAAAAAGATTATTTTAGCCAAAATCATTGACATGGACGACTTAAAACAATATAAGGCAGATTTTTTAGGGTTTTTAAATAACTATCCCCTAAACCAATCGCCTTTAAAATTATACCAGCCCATTGATTATATCATTAATTTAGGAGGTAAACGAATGCGTCCTATATTAGTAATGATGAGTGCCCATCTATTTTCAGGGAGTTATAAAAAAGCTATGCCAGCTGCCCTTGCCATAGAGATGTTTCATAATTTTTCTCTTGTTCATGATGATATTATGGATGAAGCTCCATTACGGAGAGGTCAAAAAACAGTTCATGAAAAATGGGACTTAAATACGGGTATATTGTCGGGTGACGCCATGCTTATTTTAGCTTATCAATTATTTGAAAATTATGAGGATCAGCAATTTAAATCATTAGCGCAGTTATTTAGTAAAACAGCTATAGAAGTGTGTGAAGGGCAGCAGTTAGATATAGATTTTGAGCAAAGAGATGATGTGAGTATTCCTGAATACTTACAAATGATTGAGTTTAAAACGGCTGTATTAGTTGGTGCTGCTTTACAAATGGGGGCGATAGTTTCCAATAAAGACCAAAAGACACAGGATCATATTTATGAATTTGGAAAAAATTTAGGAATTGCATTTCAAATACAAGACGATTATTTAGATGCCTTTGGCGACCCTGAAAAATTCGGTAAGCAAGTAGGCGGAGATATTATAGAAAATAAAAAGACCTATTTATATTTAAAGGCTAAAGAAAACGATGCGACAGGTCAATTAGAACATTTGTTTAGCATTCAACCTAAAGACCCAACGCATAAAATTGAAACGGTTAAATCTATTTATACTAATTCTGGTGCCACCCAATTTATAATAGAAGAAATTAAGACCTACACCACTAAGGCCTTTGACTCATTAGATTCATTAGAACTTCCTGAAGTGGCTAAGTTTAAACTGAAAAGTTTTGGAGATTATCTAATGAATAGAAGTTATTAATTCATCTTAAAAAAATAGACTTAAAAAGCCTGGATAATCCAGGCTTTTTTTAGTTTTCAATGTGATGAAATCAGGCTAATGTTAAGATTTCGTAAAACTTAAGAAACTTTTATTGTTTATAAAGTTTCCTGGTTAATTTTGTATTTCATTATGAGGTATCAAATACTGCATACAGCTGAAGATATGTTTCTTAAATTTGGATTTAAGAGCGTAACTATGGACGATCTAGCAACAGCTTTGGGTGTTTCGAAGAAAACAATATATGAACATTTTAAAAACAAGTCAGCTTTAATTGAGGCGGTCGCTCAAAATGTGAAAGCGTCTATTCACGCCGAAATTGATAAAGTGATAGCTTTAGGTCTTGACCCGATACATGAAATGGTTAAAATCAAAGAATCTATCGCAAAGCGTGTTCGTAATGAAAATGCGTCACCACAATACCAATTACAAAAATACTACCCTAAAATTCATGATAAGCTTAAAAATTCTCAAGTCTGTAAAATGGATGAGTGTTGCACTGATAATGTGGCTAGAGGAATTCAGCTAGGTTACTACCGTGAAGACCTTAATATTGTGTTTGTAGTAAGATCTTACATTTCAGGTATGATGAATTTGAAAGACCAAGAATTATTTAAATCAACCGATTTAACTCCTAAACAACTTTACGAAGAATTTTTAATATATCACCTAAGAAGTATAACAACAATTAAAGGAAGAAAACGATTAGAATCGCTCTTAAACACCAACTAAATGAAATCAAAACACCTAATTTTATATGCGCTAGTTTGGTTAGCTCATTTAGCTCAAGCACAAGATAATAAAAGCTATGCTTTCAGCTTAGAAGAAGCCATTGCTTTTGCATCAGATAGTGCTTATGCTAATATTGCAGCGCAAAAAGATGTCGCTATTGCAATTAAACGAAAATGGGAGACCACTGCCGATGGTTTGCCACAACTTAGCGCAGATGTAGCTTATGAAAATAACCCA
The DNA here is from genome assembly GCA_965656295.1 of Psychroflexus sp. Classification (GTDB taxonomy): domain Bacteria; phylum Bacteroidota; class Bacteroidia; order Flavobacteriales; family Flavobacteriaceae; genus Psychroflexus. The sequence continues at coordinate 4,712 of CBFHKB010000018.1, read as the reverse complement.
ACCTTAAGGGTGACCCCTCTACCAGGAGAAATCGTAGGAGGTGAGCCAGGGACAACAGTTCCCGTAACATTTGGGCAGCGCCATAACATGACTGCAACTGGAACTTTGAATCAGTTGATTTTTGACGGTTCATATATTGTAGCAGTTCAAGCTGCTAAAACCTTTTTAGAATATTCCGCCAATAATAAAGAAAAAACAGCCTTAGAAGTTCGTAAAAATGTAATTACAGCTTATGGTAATGTGTTGCTGGCTGAAAACTCCATAGATATAACTAAGAATAATTTAGATAAAGCCCTAGAGAATTTAAGAGAAACAAGAATTGTTTACGAAAACGGGTTAGCCGAAGAAGAAGATGTAGAGCAACTTCAAATTACAAGTCAACAACTCCAAAGCCAACTTCGAAATGCAGAACGCATGCATGAAATTGCTCAAGAAAGCTTAAATATGGTCTTAGGGATAGAGATTACGACCAACGTTAAATTAACTGATGATTTAAAAACGTTAGCAGCTAAAGAAGCGCTGGAAAATACGAACACCGATTTTGATTATTCTAATACCATAGAATTTAAAATAGCTAATAACCTAGTCCAACAACGTGATTTGGAATTAAAACTACAAAAAAGTGAAGCCTTACCAAGCTTATCAGCATTTGCTAACTATGGAGCAATCACCTTTGGGAATGAGTTTGATTTACTCGATCAAAATAAAGGCTGGTTTAACTTTGCTACTATTGGTGTGAATCTTAATATTCCCATTTTTAGTTCATTTAAACGAAGTGCTCAAACCCAACAAGCGAAAATAGAATTAGAAAAGGCTAAACTTCAACAAGAGCAAGCTATAAATGAAATTAAACTTAATTTAAATTCAGCTCAAAGCGATTTTGACTTTGCTGTTGAAAATTATGAAATAGCACAAAAAAACCTCAATTTAGCAGAACGCATTGAACGTAAAAACAACGTAAAATTTAAAGAAGGTTTAGCCACAAGCTTCGAATTAAGACAAGCACAAATTCAATTATATCAATCTCAAAATGAGTATTTACAAGCGATGTTAAATGTGATTAACACCAAAGCTGAACTAGATAAAGTAAAAAATACACCAATCCAATCCAATTAAGATCATGAAAAATATAATCCAATTAAGCCTCTTAAGTCTCGCTCTTACAACAGTGTCTTGTGGTAAAAAAGAACAAAGTCTAGAAGAGGTTTTAACCTCTAATGATGTTGAATTAATGCGGCAAAAACGTTCTAATTTAACGGCCCAACAACGCGAACTTAACGCTTCGATAAAAAAATTAACCACTAAAATAGAAAGCTTTGAAGATTCCAATGCGTTCGCGCTTGTAGAAGTTGAAAAGCTTGAACCTACCACCTTTAAACATTTTGTTGAAGTACAAGGTGATGTTCAAACCGATGAGAATATTCTAGTATATCCTGAATTCAATGGTGTTTTAGAAAAAATATATGTCCAAGAAGGCGATCAAGTTACTAAAGGCCAATTACTAGCAACTATCGATGACGGCGGGCTTTCTGTTGAGCTTAAACAATTAAAATCTGAACTCAAGTTAGCTAAAACACGTTTTGAGCGACAGTCAAAACTTTGGGAGCAAAATATAGGCTCAGAAATTCAATATTTAGAAGCCCAGACTTCTTACAACTCGTTAACCGAAAACCTAAATCGCTTAAAAGAACGATTGGCTAAAACCAATATTAGAGCACCATTTTCTGGTAAAATAGATCAAAAATTAACCGAACAAGGCGAGCTTGTAAGTCCAGGCATGTCACCAGTATTTAGATTAATTAATTTAGATAAAATGTATATCAATGCAGAGCTGCCCGAACAATATTTAAACTCCGTTAATTTAGGGACTTTGGTGACCGTGAAATTACAAGCCTTAGGCCAAGAGTTTGAAGCAGAGGTTAGCCAAGTGTCAAGCTTTATAAATCCAGAAAACCGAAAATTTTCATTAAAAGTTGATGTCCCATCAACTATAAGTTCGGTAAAGCCAAACTTAGTAGCGAAAATTAAAATAAACGACTATTCAAGCGAAAATACCTATGTGGTAAATCAAAGCGTGTTGCAAGAAACCGCTAATGGCGATCAAATCGCTTATGTGTTTGAAGCTGATACAGACTCGACAGGAGTCGCAAAAAAAGTCCAAATTCAAACCGGAAAAGCATTTGACGGAAAAACAGAAGTCAAAGCAGGTTTAAAAGAATATCAATACCTAATAACAAGCGGCGCAAGAGCCGTGAGAGATGGTGAAAAATTAAGATTAAAAACGCCTTTAAACTAATACATAATGGCTAAAAATAACTATAAAGAATTCTCGATTTCATCGTGGTCTATTGATAATAAAATGACGGTCTATGTGATTATAGCAATCATATTACTAGGCGGTTTATTTTCTTATTATAGCATGCCTCGGGAAGCCTTTCCTGAGATTGTAGAAACTAAAATTTACGTTAGTTCTGTCAACCCTGGTAACTCGGTCGAGGATATTGAAAAATTTATCACCGAGCCCCTCGAAGAAGAATTTAAAAATGTAAAAGGGGTGCGAGAGATAACCTCAACTACCATGCAAGATTATTCGATGGTCATCGTCGAGTTTGAAGAAAATGTTGAAGTCCCAAACGCTAAGCAACTTATTAAGGATAAAGTTGATTTAGTAAAGTCTGAAACCACATGGCCAACGCTAGATAATGGCGCTAAAGTAGAGCCTAACGTGTTTGATCTCAACATTTCAGAAGAAATGCCTATTCTAAATGTTAACTTTATAGGTGATTTTACGAGTCAAACCTTAAAAGACTTTGCAGAACATTTACAAGATAAGATAGAGCTATTACCTCAAATAAAAGAGGCGAGCATTCGTGGTGTAGACGAGAAAGAAGTTGAAGTTGCTGTCGATATCTATAAAATGAATGCCTCTCAAGTCTCTTTTGACAATGTTGTTAATGCCATAAAAGCCGAAAACACAACCATTTCAGGAGGTAATGTGATAAAAGATGGTTTACAAAAAAATATTCGAGTTATTGGTGAAATAGATCGGCCAGATCAACTCGAAAAGATTGTAGTTAAGTCAGATGGAGGTACAATTTACCTTAGTGATATAGCCGAAATTAAGTTTAAAGAAAAAGATGCCACCACATTTGCCAGGAATCATGGAAAACCAGTGGTAATGCTTGATGTGAAGAAACGTGCTGGAAAAAATATGATTGAGGCTGTTGAAGATATTAAATTACTTGTAGCGCAAGAACAAGATAATTATTACCCCAAAAACCTTGAAATTACCATTACTAATGACCAATCTGTTAAAACTGAAAATCAAGTTAACGACTTAGTGAACAACATTATTTTTGGTGTTATTCTAGTGGTAGGGGTCTTGATGTTCTTTTTAGGTTTCAGAAACGCTTTATTTGTTGGGGTAGCTATTCCTTTATCAATGTTTTTAGCTTTAACCTTATTGTCATCATTAGGCTTTACCTTAAATACGATGGTCTTGTTTGGTTTAGTTATGGGGCTTGGTATGCTTGTCGATAACGGGATTGTGGTGGTCGAAAATGTTTACACCTTAATGGATCAAGGCATGCCACGCATTAAAGCCGCTAAACAAGGGATTGGAGAAATTGCTTGGCCAATTATTGCCTCGACAGCAACCACATTAGCAGCCTTTTTCCCACTTGGTTTATGGCCAGGGACGATAGGTAAGTTCATGATTTATTTTCCTATTACCTTATCAGTTGTTTTATCCTCCTCGCTCTTTGTCGCTTTAGTGATCAATGCGATGTTAACGTCGCAGTTTATGAAAGTTGAGGAAAAGGAGTTTAAGAAAAACCAGCTTATTCGCTGGAGCTTAATTTTGTTTTTGGTGGGTGCTGGCCTAGTGACTGCTGGATACATTCTTAACGTAGGAGTCTTTAGAGGGATTGGCAACTTAGCATTATTTACAGCTATTATGTTGTGGGTCTATAAGTACCTTTTGTTAAAAGCCATCTACTACTTCCAATTTAAACTCTTGAAGCGCTTAGAAGCGCTTTATGAAATCACTTTGAAATTTGCCTTATATAAGAAACGGGCTTATTTCTTTTTCTTTGGTACTGTAGGCTTACTGTTAATAGCCTTTATGTTAGTAGGGGTTGCACAACCTAAAGTGTTGTTTTTCCCCGAAAATGAACCTAACCAAATCATGACTTATATCGAGTATCCTGAAGGGACCGATATCGCCAAGACTAATGCGCTTGCTAAACAAGTTGAAGCTAAAATTTATGATGCTATCGAGAAGTATGAAGATGAAGATGGGTACAATTTCATGGTAGAATCGGCTATTTCTCAAGTTGGAAAAGGCGCAGGAAACCCAAATACCAATAGCGGTATGTCTAATGAAATGCCACACAAGGCCAAGGTTACCTTGACAATGCGTGAATTTAAGTTGAGACGAGACATTAGTAGTACGCAGGTTTTAACCGAAGTAAGGCAAGCTGTAAAAGGCTTTCCAGGTGTTTCAATTATTGTTGAAAAAGATGCCGTTGGACCTCCAGCAGGTTACCCGATTAACCTCGAAATAAAAGGAAACAATTACGATGTCATGTTAGCTGAAGCCGAACGTGTTCGAAACTTTATTAATGAACTTAAAATAGACGGGATAGAAGAGCTTAAAATTGATATTAATAAATCTAAGCCAGAATTAGATTTACGCATCGATCGTAAAAAAG
>CBFHKB010000017.1:0-22908 GCA_965656295.1 Psychroflexus sp. | reverse complement strand
TTACGCCGTCAGAAACTGAAATAAAACAATCACATCACTTCGTGTCTCAAGAACTTACTCAAGGCCTATTTAGTGAAGAGGCAAAACAGTTTTACACAAAAGTTATAGAAACCTACCAGCATAAAGTAGATGCTGTTGTCTTAGGCTGTACAGAACTTCCTATATTACTTCGTGATACTTCAGCTAAACTGCCGTTTTTAAAAACAACCGATTTACATATAAATTCTGCTATAAATTTCATACTCGATAAATAATAGGGTATTTATTAAGGATTGCTCATCCAACTGTAACATCAGTTACATATAATCTTACAATGCTTTCATAATTTTAGTAAATTTTAAATTATACTTCTTATGAACTCATCGCATGACATTCTAATTATTGGAGGCGGCTCAGGTGGCATTATGACAGCGGCACAACTCTTAAAAAAAGATAAAACATTAGATATTGCTATTATAGAACCTGCCAATACTCATTATTATCAACCTGCTTGGACATTAGTTGGTGCTGGAACTTATAATTATGAAGATACTGCTAGACCCATGAAAGATTTGATTCCTAACGGAGCTAAGTGGATCAAAGATTTTGCTACAAAATTTAATCCTCAGGAAAATATAGTCGAAACAAAACACAATGGTCCTATTGGTTATAAGTATTTAGTCGTATCTCCAGGATTAGTCATGGATCTTAAACAAATAGATGGTCTTGAAGACGCTTTAGGCAAAGGTGTAGTTTGCAGCAATTACACCGATCCTGAGCACACTTGGGAAGTCATCAAAAACTTTAAAGGCGGAAACGCTATTTTCACGCAACCTACCACCCCGATTAAATGCGGTGGAGCTCCCCAAAAAATTGCCTACTTAGCTGCTGATTATTTTCGAAAAAATAAAATTGATTCTAAAGTTGTTTTTGCCACACCTGGCTCTGTGCTATTTGGGGTAAAACCTATACGAGATACGTTAACCAGAGTTGTAGAACGGTATGGTATGGTGTTTAAACCCTTTTACGCCCCAAGACATATAGATGCTAAACATAAAAAAATTATTTTTTCTTATACAGGAGATGACGAGAACCAGTGTGTAACTAATGAGTCTAAAGAAATTGGAGAAAAAATAAGCGGTGTTGCTAATATAGAAGTGCCGTTTGATATGCTTCATTTAGCACCACCTCAAGCTGCTCCTAAATTTATACGTGATTCCGAATTAGCAAACAAAGATGGCTGGCTTGATGTAAATATCAATACACTTCAACATAATTCGTATCAAAATATTTTCGGAATTGGCGATGTGGCAGCCTTACCAACAGCAAAAACAGGTGCAGCTATAAGAAAACAAGTGCCTGTTATTACGGATAACATTATGAAACTGCTACATAATAAGAAAGCAACAAACGCTTCTTATAAAGGCTATTCTTCTTGCCCACTAGTAACAGGATATGGCAAAATGACGCTAGCCGAATTTGATTATGAAGGTAATTTTACACCAGATCCTAAGCTAAAACAAATGTTAGTCTTTAATTCCGCCAAAGAACATTGGCGTTTATGGATGCTTAAAAAGTATGGTTTACCTTATCTATACTGGAATAAAATGATGAAAGGAGAAGCGGTTTAAATAAAGTTAATAGCTTAAAAAAAAGGTCAACTTAATCGTTGACCTTTTTTTATGATAGCAAACAAAATATTAAAATTTGTACTTCAAGAAAACACTAAAGTTTTGGCCAGGCTCGGTGATAGGTCGGCTTCCAAAACCTTCTTGATTAGTAAAGGCAAAATTTAAATGATTATTATAAAACTCGTCAAAGATATTTAGTGCTGCCACGCCAAATTGATACGACTTATAATTAAATCCAGCTTTAAAATCTAAGGTGTTCCATCCAGGTGTTTCTACCTCTCCAAAAGATGTAGATAGCTCATCTTGCTTACTCACCATTTGGTAGGCTAATTCTGCCCAATATGTTTTCGAGTTATAAGCTAAAATAAATCGATTACGCCATGGGGGTGTTAAAGGTAAAGCTTCATCTAAATCTTCGTTTTTAGTAGAAACATAAGCAGAATTCCATGCTAAACTCAGGTTAGAAGGTAATTTTAAAGTCAACTCACTTTCAAAGCCATACTTGTAAGCATCATCTAAGTTTTGAAAGCGTTTCGCATTTAAAGGTTCCAGAGTGGGCATAAATTTACGATCTAAATCAGCATCAATAATTGGGGCGATATAATTATTAAAGTCGGAATAGAAACCAGATAGACTTACTTGCAGTGCTTGAAAAAATGGATGTTCAAAGCTATAATTTGTACGGTAAGTTATATCAAATTGATGATTGACCTCAGCTTCAAGATTTGGATTACCAACATATTCAAACGGGTCTGGACCTACTGAAAAATGATTGATGTAACGTTCAATCATATTTGCTGATCGCATACCACGGCCAAACGCAAATTCAAGCGTTGAACGGTCATTTAAATCATGTATTACGGAAGCTGTAAAACTAACATTATACTCTTCACGACTATCCAAATTTGGGTATTCAGTTAAAAAATCATCTTCTGGATCTTTAATATCAGAAGTCACAAGATCTAATCGAGCTCCAATAGTCATAGCTGTTTGCTCCTGAACTTGCCATTTTGCCTCGTTAAATAAGCCAAATGTATTCACATATGAATCTTGCCAAATTTTATCTACAAACGTCATAGGTTGATTTAGCGGCATACCCATCATGTTTTGTTTAACCACGCGTGTGCGGGAACCATCTCTCGCAACGAGTTGAGCATCTACACCACTAAAAATTCGAACATTTTCACGCCATTGCCAATCTACTTCTAATTTTCCACCCGTTGTTGTAGACTCTACAGGAGCTGTAGCTTCAACCGTTTCGAAATTTGGGCGATTTTCATTCGTCATTAGGTGATCTACGTAGGCGTAATATAGTTTTAATTTTATGGAATTAATTTCATCTGTTAAGTACTTAATATGATAGTCTAAGGAAGCCATTGACGAGTCGTCAAAGTTAGTATCCATTGGTAACGATGCATGTAATACATCACGACCAAAGGATTGTCGCCAATTTAACTGTAAACGTTGTTGATCACTCACATTTACACCAAGGTTTATTCCATAATCTATACTTCTAAAACTACTCGGGATTTCTACATTATTACCATCCTCAAAATTACCAAAATCACGATAACCGTAGTTAACACCTAGATCAAATTTATCAGTCACATAATTAAACTTTGCCATGGTAGTTAGTGCATTACCATTGGTTTCATACCCAGAAGAAACTGCTCCAGAAATACCTTCTTTATAATTATTGGCTGTTTCTGTAACCAAATTAATCACGCCACCGAAAGTGGCACCGTAACGCATACTAAACGGGCCTTTTATCACTTCTATTTTAGAAATTTCTTCTGGAGATACATGACTAGTAATGGGATCCATACGGTTGGGGCAAGCATGCATAATTTTAGTCCCGCCGTTGTATTGTATATTAAGCTGCTCGTACTGGGCAGCTCTAAAGCTTGGATCTATAGCGTAATTTCCACGTTTAATGAGCGAAAAGCCATTAAGTCCTGAAAATAAATCGGCTACATTTTTAGGTTGAACAACATACTTACTAATATCAGGTTTAACCATAGTCATCACAGGATCTTGCAAACGATTACCTGTCACTAAAACTTCAGATAATTGAGTAAGCTTAGGAGTCATGTAAATCACTTCAGATGAAGTTGAAGTAACCTTCAATTCAAGCGTGTGATATCCCATATTATAAATAGTATACGTTTTACCTATGTTAAGAGATAAACCTTCAGGTGTAGGACTTATAATTTGATTAGCATCAAGCTCCTGAGCGTATGCAGTAATTAATTCTTCTTTAGTGTCTTTGTCTACTATTTTAAATAGACGTGTTTGTGCAAAGCTAATGTTGAGACATAACAAAAGCATTGCTAAATATTTAGTTTTCATGTTAATGAATATTTAGTTTCTTAATAGTTATAATAAAATCGGTGGTATTAAGAAGCTTCAGGTGGTCTGAGTTGTTGGTCCAAATATGTACTTTTATAGTCAAGGCTATAATTAAAGTAACTAACTTCTTTGATTGTAATAGGGGAAATTGAAGCTATAGATAAATCAAATACATAGATTAAATCGTGTTCAACAAAAAAAGACATCTGCGATTGATGATCTTCAGCAGGTGCTTTATCTAACATTTTTGATAAAAAACATTTTCCATCACACTCTAATTCAGGTTGATTTTTATTTTCACAAAAGCGTTCAATAAAATTTTCAGTAAAAGCAAAGTAATATGACATCAATAATCCACTTTTTAAAGAGAATAATGACACAATAATAATTAGTATGGTCGCGTTTATTTTCACAAATTATACTGTAAAGATAAATGACTTTATCTCTTTTTTTTGTGACTAAAATCACTTTTAATAATTTAAATGTTAAGTTTTGCAGAGTGTAACATAGGTTACCAGATATGACTTTTATTTTGCTTTAATTTTGTAATAAAAATTGCTTGTTATGGATGTTGAAATTCTTTCCCGAATTCAGTTTGCCTTTACCGTTGCTTTTCATTACATATATCCGCCCTTAAGTATTGGTATTGGTTTAATTATGGTCATATTCGAAAGTCTATATTTAAGAACTAAAAAGAAAGAATATGAGGTCTTAGCGAAGTTTTGGACTAAAATATTTGCGATTACATTTGGTATAGGTGTTGTTACAGGAATTGTCATGGAGTTTGAATTTGGTACTAACTGGGCTACCTATTCAAGATACGTTGGTGATATTTTTGGTAGTGCTTTAGCCGCTGAGGGAATTTTTGCATTTGCACTTGAAAGCAGTGCGTTAGGGGTATTATTATTTGGATGGAACCGTGTTAAGCCTTGGGTTCACCTTGTTGCTACTTGGGGTGTTTTTTTAGGTTCATTGTTTTCTGCTGTTTGGATTGTTGTTGCTAACTCTTGGCAGCAAACACCAGCAGGCTATCATATTATCGGAGAAGGGATGCAAGCCAGAGCTGAAATTGTAGACTTTTGGGCCATGGTTTTTAACCCCTCAAGCGTAGACCGGCTAACTCATGTTTGGCTTGGTGCGTTTTTAGCTGGTACTTTTTTAATTTTAAGTGTTCATGCTTATTATATCTTAAAAGGACGTTTTGTTTTTTTATCTAAAAAGGCATTTAAAATAACCTTAGTTGTTGCAGCCATAGCTTCTTTAGCACAACTATTTACGGGTCATAGCTCTGCTGAAGGTGTTGCGGTAAATCAACCAGCAAAATTAGCTGCAATGGAAGGACATTTTGAAAAGTCGGCGCCAGCAGATTTATTTTTATTGGGCTGGGTTGATAAAGAAAATAAAAAGGTAAGTGGTTTAAAAGTTCCTGGCGGACTTTCATTTATGTTAGATCAAGACTTTGAAACTCCAGTGACTGGTTTAGATGCTTTCCCCATAGAGGACCAGCCTTCGCAAGTCAATGCAGTTTTTCAATTTTATCACCTTATGGTAGCCATTGGTATGTTCCTAATTGCTTTAAGTTTATTTGCTTTATGGCAATGGAAGCGAGGAAAATTATTTGAGAAAAAGTGGCTGTTGTGGACTTTTGTTTTTACCGCTTTATTACCACAGTTAGCCAATCAATTTGGTTGGTTTGCTGCTGAAATGGGAAGACAGCCATGGGTAGTTTATGGTTTACTAAGAACTTCTGACGCTTTATCTAAGAGTGTACAAGCTAATCAGGTTTTATTCTCACTTATTTTATTTTTTATAGTTTACTTGATCTTATTTTTATTGTTTATTTATTTGATGAATAAGAAAATTAAAAGTGGACCAGAAAGCGAAATAGACTTTGATCAAGGCAGCTTAAATAAAGAAATAGCAAACGTAATTTCAAAATAAAAAAATGATGGAAACCTTATTTGGTATAGATTATCCAACCTGGTGGTTTTTAGTTGTAGGCGGCTTATTTTCTGGATATGCTATCCTCGACGGATTCGATTTTGGTGCCGGTGCTTGGCATATGTTTTTTAAACGAAATTCAAGTAGGGAAACCGCATTAAAAGCAATAGACCCAACTTGGCACGGCAACGAGGTCTGGCTAGTTATAGGTGGCGGGACTTTATTTGCAGGTTTCCCAGTCTTTTATGGTACGCTTTTTTCAGCCATGTACACGCCTTTTATCTTGTTTTTACTATTCATTATTTTTAGAGGTATTTCTATTAAGTTTAGAAATATGGAAGAGATGATCTGGTGGCGAAAACTTTGGGATTGGAGCTATTCTATTTCAAGTATAATGTTAGCTTTTCTTCTTGGAGTAGTGCTAGGAAATATTCTAAACGGTATGCCGTTAGATGAAAATTTTGAGTATACTGGTAGAGGTTTTTTTGAGTTTTTAAATCCATTCTCTATCCTAGTAGGCATTACAAGTCTTGCCTTGTTTATGATGCATGGGGCAATTTATTTATTACTTAAAACCGAAGGAAAATTATATGATCGGATTCAAGGGTTTTTAAAAAAAGGAATGCTGTTTTTTATCGGTTCATACATCATTACTACTGCCTATGGGTTAAACAGTTTAAATCACCTGTGGGTTGTATTTGAACAAAATAAAATTCTATTTATTGTACCACTATTAGTGTTTCTAAGTATCGCCAATGTACCTCGATTAGCTAGTAAAAAGCGTTACGGATGGGCATTTATATTTACCAGCATTACCATAGCTCTACTTTTAGTTATTGTAGCGTTCGAGTTATATCCACGTTTATTACTTTCTAATGTCGACATCCAGAATAGTATTACCATTTATAATGCTGCAGCAAGTACAAAAACCTTACAAATCATGATGAGTTTTGTAGCCGTAGGCGGACCACTTGTGTTATTGTATAGTTATTTTGTATACCGAACATTTTGGGGTAAAGTTAAGTTAGATCAAGACACCTATTAATATCAGATCGAACAATTGCGGGTAATTGCTCGGGTTAACACTTAGGTTTGTAGATACAAATATACTCTCTAATGAGCTTTATCATAAATTAAAAACGCTTATCCAAGTATTTTTAATCAATAGTTTTAAAAACAATAAACTTATGAAAGATCATATCTATAATGTAGAAATTAAATGGATTCATCAACGAAAAGGTAAAATGTACTCGCCAGAACTTCATGATCAAGACAACAATAATGCAAATGAAATTGAAGTAGCTACACCAACACAATTTAATGGAGGTATGCCATTTACATGGTCGCCAGAACACCTGTTTACATCGGCAATTGCAAGCTGTTTAATGACCACATTTTTAGCTATAGCTGAACATTCTAAATTAAACTACAAAAGCTTTAAATGTAAATCTAAGGGCTTTTTAGATAAAGTAGATGGACGCTTTGCTATGAGCAAAATTGAACTTTACCCCGAGATTAGCTTAGAAGCCGAAGTCGATATAGAAAAAGCTAAAAAAGTCTTAGAAAAGGCTAAAAAAGCTTGTTTAATTTCGAATTCTGTTAAATCTGAAGTAGAAATGCATCCTTCAATTAAAATTTACGACTAAGAACTAAAAAACCTGTTTCATACGAAACAGGTTTTTTTAGTTTTAATTTTAATTAGAACTTTACCTAGTCTACATTATCATGTAAAAAAGAATTGTTAGATTTAAAGTTAACACCATCTTCATTCGTTTCAACTGAAGTTCTAGAGATATTTTGAGCATCGCGCCTGTGATCCTCAAGATCTATGCCTGCTCGCTTATAGGCCGGTTGCTTCTCTATATCATCAATATTAGCCGAGTTTCTAAACTTATAATTAAATTGTTTCATTTTAGCACGACGTTCTTCAGCGCGAGCTGCCAACTCTGAAATTGACGAACTAAATGGGTCTATTTCCTTTGGCTCACCTGAAGAAATTTCTTCTTGATCTATATTTTCCTGCTTAATGTGCGTAGTAAACAAGTTATGCTCTGGCTCTTCTTCTACTTGAAGTTTCTGATCTGGTTTTGGTGTTACCTTCGGCTCAAATTCAACTTGTTCATGATCCGCATAGTCGTCTAAATTATAACGCTTAACTTCAGGTTTTGGCTGAAATTTAATTTCTTCGTAATTGGTAACTTCAATTTGGCTAATTTCCTCAAAACTTAATGTTTTAGGTTCACTAGCCTCAGGCGTTGAATCTGTTGAGCTTAAATCAAATTCAAACAGATGATCTTCATTAGAGGGAGCTGGCTCTTCTGCTTCAACTGAAGGTTTTTCGTGTATTTCAAAATCGAGTTCTGTATGAACCGTTTCGTAGTTAACCTCAATATCATTCACAGGTTTAATTTGTTCGGCCGTTGGTTCTTGGTCTAAACGATCTGCTTCATCTAAATCAAGAGTGTGAACAATTGTTTTTTTCTCAGGCTGAACGGATGGCTTAGGAGTCGAAGCTTTAAATTCGTTATCAGGAAGTAAATTTTGCTCAACCTTTTGCTCATCCTCTAAGGTGTGAATTATTTTCTTTGTCTCCGTATTTACAATTACGTCTTGTTGCTCGGTATTAAACCCCGTCGCAATTACGGTAACCGAAATAGATTCTTCTAAGCCTTCATCTTCACCAACACCCATAATAATGTTAGCACTATTCCCAGCTTCAGATTGAATATGGTCGTTAATTTCACCTATTTCATCGATAGTAATTTCTTCTTTCCCAGAGACAATTAACAACAATACGTTTTTAGCACCTGTTATTTTATTATCGTTTAACAACGGAGAATCTAAGGCTTTTTCTATAGCTAAAGTAGATCGGTTAGTCCCTGAGGCGGCTCCAGAACCCATAATAGCAGTACCACTATTACTTAAAACTGTTTTAGCATCACGAAGGTCAATATTTTGAGTGTAGTGATGTGTAATTACTTCGGCTATACCGCGTGATGCCGTCGCTAAGACTTCATCAGCTTTAGAAAAACCTGCTTTAAATCCAAGGTTACCGTAGACTTCTCGTAGTTTATTGTTATTTATCACTATCAAAGAATCTACATTAGAACGTAATTCTTCGACACCGTCTTGAGCTTGATCGTTTCGAGTTTTACCCTCAAATTGAAATGGAATGGTAACAATGCCTACGGTTAAGATATCTAAATCACGTGATAATTTTGCAATAACTGGTGCGGCTCCAGTTCCGGTACCACCGCCCATTCCGGCAGTTACAAATACCATCTTCGTATTTTTACCTAACAAGGCTTTTATATCTTCGGTAGACTCTTCTGCGGCTACTTTACCTACTTCTGGATTGGCTCCAGCACCAAGACCTTCAGTTAAGTTAACACCAAGTTGAATTTTGTTGGGAACAGGGCTGCTTTCCAAAGCTTGTGCATCGGTATTACAAATCACAAAGTCTACGCCTTTTATACCTTGGCTAAACATGTGATTAATGGCGTTTGAGCCACCGCCACCAACACCAATAACTTTGATCACGTTTGACTGATTTTTTGGTAAGTCAAATGCTATGTTGTCTAATTCTAAGCCCATAATATTTGTTTTTGTATTCGTTTTATTGTTGAGTATTGTTATTCTGCTTTGTCTAAAAAATCTTTTACTTTTTCAAAAAACTTATCAAAAAAGCTTTTCTTAGGTCCAGCCGGACGCTTAGTATCATAATCTTCATTTAAAAACGAATCTTTATACTTGTTTTGAGTTTCGTTTTCATCTTCGTCGTTAGAATCAGCATTAGAAGTTGTTTCATCAGCGAGGGATTCTTCAGCACCTTCTTCAGCTAATTCTTGTGTTTCTTTTTCAAGTTCTATATTTCGCTTTAAACCATCCATTACAAGGCCCACAGCTGTAGCGTACATAGGACTAGCAATTTCTTCTTCAGTATCGCCTGCTAGATGTTCGTTAGGGTAACCAATTCGGGTATCCATTCCTGTCACGTATTCAACTAATTGTTTAAGGTGTTTTAATTGGGACCCACCACCTGTAATTACAATACCTGCAATTAGCTTCTTTTTCTGTTCTTCGTGACCGTAGTTTTTAATTTCTAAAAACACTTGTTCTATAATTTCAACTGCTCTAAAATGGATGATTTTAGATAAATTTTTGAGTGAAATTTCTTTGGGATCGCGACCACGTAAACCTGGTATTGAAACAATTTCGTTTTCTTTATTCTCGCCTGGCCACGCCGAACCGAATTTAACTTTAAGTAATTCAGCTTGTTTTTCGATGATTGAACAACCTTCTTTAATATCTTCTGTCACCACATTTCCTCCAAAAGGTATTACAGCGGTATGTCTAATAATACCATCTTTAAAAATGGCTAAATCGGTAGTTCCTCCACCTATATCGATTAAAGCGACACCAGCTTCTTTCTCTTCTTGGCTAAGTACAGCATTAGCTGAAGCCAATGGCTCAAGCGTCATGCCTTTTAACTCTAAACCAGAATTTTGAACGCAGCGCGCAATATTTCTAATCGATGAAATTTGACCTACAACCACATGAAAATTTGCCTCTAGACGACCGCCAGACATTCCGCGGGGTTCATTAATTTCAGATTGGCCATCTACCTTATATTCTTGTGGTAAAACATGAATAATTTCTTCACCAGGCAACATCACAAGTTTATGAACTTGGTTACACAAAGAGTCGATGTCGTTATCATTAATCACCTCTTCTACATCGGTTCGAGTGATGTAATCGCTGTGTTGTAAACTACGAATATGCTGTCCCGCTATGCCAACTGTAACACTTTCGACTTTAAGCTGTGAGTTAGCTTCGGCTTGTTGTAATGCTTGCTGTATAGATTGTATGGTTTGGGTAATATTATTAACTACCCCTCGATGAACGCCTAAACTTTTTGTACGACCGATCCCAAGGATTTCAACCTTTCCATAATCATTCTCACGGCCAATCATTGCAACAATTTTTGTTGTTCCAATATCTAAACCTACTGCAATATTTTCCTTTTCCATCGTTCTACTATGACTTAAAAGTACAAACCACTTGATTGCCAAATTGCAAATTCACCGATTTGTAGTCGTTTAATTTATGTTCTTCTTTCGCTTTTAAATAAAAAGCCTTATAGTTTGTAAACTTTAAATTGAATTTCTCAGTTTGACCAAAATTAACCTTATAACCCTGATTTCTAACCTCTAGTTCTACAAGATGGTTAATTGCATTTTTACGAATTGCAATAATATGGTTTTTTAAAAATTCATCCTCACGAATGAAGGATAAAAGTGGGTAAACTTGAGAAATATCTTTTTTTGCAAACCCGAATACTAATGGGACGCGCGCCGAAAATTTTGAAGATAACGGCATTACAAATCCTTCCTCGTCAATGTACTTAAATTGGCCATCATAAAATCGAGCAATAGGTTTTTTTTGGGTAACTAGCAATCCTAAATTGCCTTTTATGTCTGAATAAATATCAGCCGATTTTATCATGTCGTGTTCGTTAATAGAGCGCTCTAAGCCTGCCAAATCTAACTTATATTTATAAGTATTTAAAGAATCGTTTAGGTTTTTAATTAACAAGTTTTCAACAGTTTCAGTATCTACAAACAAGGCTTCATTATCTTCAAAAATTATCTGAATATTACCTACTGTACGCTTAGCGTTACTTGAATTGGCAAAACCAACCAAAGCTATCATTATCCCAAACATGAGAACCAATCTTATATATTTGATTTTAAGCATTTTGAGATAATTTTTGCGTTAGTTTTTGGACTTCAACTCCTATATCACCCGCTCCTAAACAAGCCACTACTCGTTGAGATTCATGTTCTATAATCGGTTTAATTTCAGCCTTAGTTATTAAACGAGCTTTTGAGCCAATAGCTTGAACTAAAGCAGCGGCGTTTACGTCTTTAATAGGTTCTTCACGTGCTGGATAAATATCGAGTAGAAATACCTGATCAAATTGTTTAAGTTGTTCTACAAATTGATCTTTGAAATCTCGAGTTCTGGTAAAAAGATGTGGTTGAAATATAACACTTAGATTTAAGTCTGGATAAAGTGAACGTAAAGTGTCATGCACCGCCTTGATCTCTGTAGGATGGTGTGCATAATCATCTATCACCACTAACTCTGCCGTGTCTACTACTTTATTAAAACGTCTTTTAATGCCTTTAAAGTTACCTATTGCATTTGCAAAAACCCTTGCGTGCTCTGGAAATGATGTAATTGCTAAAGCTAAGGCCAAAGCCGAATTGATACAATTATGCAGCCCTGGTAGATTACTTTTAATTTCTTGAAGTTGAATTTCACCAAGCTTAAAATCAAATATGTAAACTCCATTATGGATTTTAATGTGACTAATACTGAAGTTTGAAACGGCATCAACAGTTAACTGCACGCCATCTAACTTCACTTTAGGTCCTAGAAATAAATCTGATTTATCTTGAATTAAATTCGCAAAGTCGTTAAAGGTTTGATCAAATTCGGCATCTGTTTCATAAATATCTAAATGGTCTGGATCTTTAGCAATAATACAGGCTTTTGTTGGCTTTAATTGCATAAACGACCGATCAAACTCATCAGCTTCAACAACAAATAAATCGTGACCGGTTGAAATATAGTTAGACTTAAAATTATTAACAACGCCACCTAAAAAACCGGTGAAATTAATTTCAGCTTCATGTAATAAATGCGCTAAAATAGCTGAAGTTGTTGTTTTACCGTGTGTTCCAGCAACAGCTAGCGTAGGCTTACCACTTGTAATTTTACCTAAGATTCGAGATCGTTTTAAACACTCAAAATCACGTGTTCTAAAATTACTTAATAGCGGGTGATCATTGGGAATTGCTGCGGTGTAGACCACTAAACAATTATTCGCATTAAAACGCTCTAAATGTGCAGTTTCTAAAGTATCAAAAATTTGAATCCCTTCGGCTTCTAATTCTTGTGTTAAGCTTGTTGATGTGCGGTCATAACCAAAAACCTGCTTAGAACTGGCATTAAAATAGCGTGCGATAGCACTCATACCGATACCACCAATACCAATACAATAGACTGAAGTATAATAATCTAAGCTCTTCATAAATCTGTTGTGTTTTCTATGCGTTTAATTTCTTTTAAAATAGCGTTTGTAGCACCTGGTTTAGCTAATTTTTTAAAGTTAGCAGCGAGGTCTTCTTGACGTGACTTATGATTTATGAGCTCTTGGAATGTGGTTTTAAAATCCTGATTTAAATCTTTTTCTTCAATTACCAAAGCTGCATTTTGATCTTGAATTGATTTCGCATTTTTGTACTGATGGTTTTCGGCTACATTCGGGGAAGGTATAAACAATACTGGCTTACCAACTATAGCCAACTCACTTACTGTTCCAGCTCCTGCTCTAGAAATAATAACATCAGCCGCAGCATAAGCTGTATCCATATGGTCTATGAATTTAGTCACTTTTATAGTTGGAGAAGCCTTGGATTTATACAACTCATAATAAAGTGCTCCTGTTTGCCAAATCAATTGAATATCTTGACTTTTAAACCAATCTAAATGCTCGTTTATTAATTGGTTAATACGTTTTGAGCCTAAACTGCCTCCAAGAATAAAAAGCGTTGTTTTTGAATCGAGCCCAAAGGCTTTTTTCGCCTTCTGGGAGTCAGGTTGGTTGCTTAATAATTGCTTACGAATAGGGTTTCCTGTCAACTTAAGGTGTTGAGCAGGAAAATACTTATCCATTCCCTGATAGGCTACACAAATGGATTGTGCTTTAGGTCCTAACCATTTATTTGTTACTCCAGCATAAGAATTTTGCTCTTGCACTAAGGTTGGATAGCCTAAAAATTGTGCAGCTTTTAAGGTTGGAGCAGATGCGAAACCACCTGTCCCAATAACAGCTGAAGGTTTCTGGTTTAAAATTATACGGCTAGCCTTGATAAGACTAAACACAAGTTTTAATGGAAAAATTAAATTTTTGATATCTAATTTTCGCTGGATACCACTAATCCATAATCCTTTAATCGGATAACCAGATTTTGGAACACGTTGCATCTCCATTTTACCTTTAGCTCCAATGAATAAAATCTGAGCATCAGGATTATCTTGCTTGATAGCATCAGCTATTGCTAGAGCAGGAAAAATGTGTCCTCCAGTTCCTCCACCAGATATAATGTAATTATTAGGTTTCATATCGTTTCGCTTAACACATCTAGAGGGTTACTATTTTCTATATCATCTTCAGTTGTTAAACTTTTTTCAACTACTTCAGTTTCTTTCTCTTTATTGCTTACGCTTAAAATAATTCCAATCGAAATGCATGTCATCCAAATTGAACTTCCACCACTACTAATAAGCGGTAAAGTTTGTCCAGTAACAGGTAATAACTCTACAGCAACGCTCATGTTTATTAGCGCCTGAAAAATAATTGGCAAACCTACCGCAATACACATTAGCTTACCAAAAAAATCTTTAGCTTTAGACGCAACAACTGTAAGTCTAAATAACAAAAACAGATAGGCTAAAATCACTCCAAAACCACCTATCAACCCCATTTCTTCAACAATAATTGCATATATAAAATCTGAGGATGATTGTGGCAAAAAATGGCGTTGTACACTTTTACCTAAACCATTTCCTGTTAAACCACCAGTTGCTATAGCTATTTTAGCTTTTTCAACTTGATATTGTTCGTCTCCATCTGGTTTAGAAAATGTTTCTACACGGCTAATCCAGGTATCTACACGGTTAGGAAATAAACCTGGTAGTGCCTTAGCTGTTAAGCCAAACAACAAAAGCAGCAGCAAACCAACTCCTAAAATAATACCAATATATTTAAGTGGATACTTCCCAATATAAACCACCAAAATCACTATAAAAAACAACAAGGCTGCTGTCGATAAGTTAGCTGGTAGAATAAGACCTACCACTAAAAAAACGGGCAACCAAAGTGAAAAAAAGCTTTGTTTAAAACTAACAATACCTTCTTTATATTTAGCCAAATACCGGGCGACATAAACTAAAAGTACCACACTGGCTAAACTTGAAGTTTGAAACGACAAGTTAACAATAGGAATATTGATCCAACGGCTCGCATTTGCTCCTCCAATGGTAGTTCCCTGAGCTAGTGTGATGATTAACAATAACACCACCAACGGTAGCATAATAATAGAAATACCTTTAAAATATCGGTAAGGAACTTTGTGTACGCCGTACATTAAACCAAAACCCAGACCAAGATGAATAAAGTGTTTAATCAAATAGCTTATTGTATTTCCATCACCACCGTTTAAATAGGCTAAGTTACTACTAGCACTAAAAACCGGTAAAAACGAAAAAATGGCCAACAAAGCAGCTATTGCCCAGATGGATTTGTCGCCTTTAATATGTGAAAATACACTTAGCATGATTATAACTGTCTTACATAATCTTTAAATTGACGACCACGATCTTCATAATTCTCAAACAAATCAAAACTAGCACAGGCTGGAGATAACAAAACGGTATCGCCGGCATTAGAAAAATGTTGCGCGGCTAAAACCGCCTCACTCATAGATGCGGTCTCTATAATATCATCTACAGTTGGTCCAAATACCTCTATGATCTTAGAGTTATCTATCCCTAGACATACAATTGCTTTTACTTTTTGGTTAACTAAGCACATTAAATCCTTATAATTGTTGCCCTTATCAACACCACCAACTATCCAAACGGTAGGTTTTGTCATACTATCTAATGCATAAAAGGTCGCATTAATATTTGTCGCTTTAGAGTCGTTAATGTACTTCACATTATTTAGTGTTTTTACATCTTCCAAGCGATGCTCGACACCTTTAAAACTTTCCATGCTTTCACGAATGGTTTGTTTTCTGATTTTCAAAAGACGAGCAGCGGTAGACGCTGCCATTGCATTTTGGGCATTATGACTGCCTTTAACGTTTAAATTATCTATAGACATGCTAAATGTTTTTTGCTGATTTAAATTAATTTTAATCGTATTCTCTTCTATAAACGCAGAGATATCACGTTTTAAGCTTTTATTACTAAAAGGAATTAATTGTACGTTGGTATTTAATTCGGGTAAAAATTCGGTAATAGAAGGATCGGCTTCATTATAAATAAAGAAATCGTCTTGACCTTGATTTTGTAAAATTTTGAATTTAGCCTCACGATATAAGCTGAATTGATCCTGATAGCGATCTAAATGATCTGGTGTAATGTTCGTTAAAATAGAAATGTGAGGTTTAAAACTCACAATTCCG
This sequence comes from Psychroflexus sp., assembly GCA_965656295.1. Lineage (GTDB taxonomy): Bacteria > Bacteroidota > Bacteroidia > Flavobacteriales > Flavobacteriaceae > Psychroflexus. Next base: position 6,746 of record CBFHKB010000017.1, on the reverse strand, counting down.
TCTAATTGAAAACTGCTCACTTCTATCACATAATTATCTACTTTAGGCTGAGTAGCCAAATGCATTGCAAAGCTAACACCTACATTACCGACCATAGCGACCGATAAATTAGCTTGTTTTAGGATATGATAAACCATTTTAGTAACTGTTGTTTTACCATTTGAACCCGTAATAGCAATAATAGTGGCGTCGCAGTAGCGATATGCGAATTCAATTTCTGAAATAACTTCAATAGCTTGATTTCTTAGGTTTTTAATAAGTTGAATGTCGTCGGGAATTCCTGGGCTTTTAACGACAAGATCAGCTTTAAAAATTTCGCTAGTGGTATGGCCACCATCTTCATATTTAATTTGATAAGAATCAAGTTGTGCTTTGAAGCGAGGCTTAATCTCAGAATAATCACTCAAGAAAACATCATACGCCTGTTTTAGCCCTAAAACAGCGGCTCCTACTCCACTTTCACCTCCACCAAGCACCACTAATTTTTTCATGATCTATCTAATTTTTAAAGTCACAATACTTATAACAGCTAATAAAATACCTATTATCCAAAACCGAACTACTATTTTACTCTCATGAAATCCTAATTTTTGATAGTGATGATGGATTGGTGACATTAAGAATATGCGACGTCCTTCACCAAACTTCTTTTTGGTGTATTTAAACCAACCTACTTGTAAAACCACTGATAAATTTTCGAAAAAGAAAATTCCACATAGGACTGGAATTAGTAGCTCCTTTCGTGTCGCGATAGCTATAACCGCAATAATCCCTCCAATGGTTAAACTACCTGTATCTCCCATAAAAACCTGGGCCGGAAAAGTATTATACCATAAAAAACCAACTAAAGCTCCTGTAAAAGCTGCAATAAAAATGGTCATTTCACCAGATCTTGGGATGTACATCACATCCAAGTAATCTGAAAAAATCAAGTTACCTGACACCCAAGCAAATAATCCTAAAGTGAGTACAATAATTGCAGAGCTTCCAGCCGCTAAACCATCTATCCCATCAGTTAAATTTGCACCATTTGAAACTGCAGTGACAATGAAAATAACAATAGGGATAAAAATTAACCAAGCGTAAGGTTCTAAATCGCTCGAGATCCATGTTAATGCTTTTGAATAATCTAACTCGTTATCTTTTACAAATGGAATTGTTGTTGTGGTAGATTTATGCTCATCGCTTTGTACAATTGTTGTATTTGCAATAGTATTATCTTCAACCATCGCATCTTTAACAGTAATATCTTCATGAAAGTACATACATGCGCCTACGATAATACCTAATCCAACTTGGCCAATTACTTTAAATTTTCCTTTAAGCCCTTCTTTATTTTTTTTAAAGGTTTTAATATAATCATCTAAAAAACCAATAGCTCCCATCCAGACTGTAGTAATAATGAGTAGTATAATGTAGATATTACTTAAATCATTTAAAAGTATAGCAGGAATTAGTGTACCCGCGATGATAATTAAGCCACCCATAGTTGGGGTTCCTGCCTTAGCTTTTTGACCTTCAAGCCCTAACTCTCTAACACTTTCACCAATTTGTTTACGTTGTAGAAACAAAATAATACGTTTGCCAAAAATGGTCGAAAATAATAGGGCTGTAATCAACGCTAGAGCTGCTCTAAACGATATATATTGAAACAATCTCGCCCCTGGTAAGTCAAATTGTTGTTCTAAAAATTCAAAAAGATTGTATAACATTTCTTAGAGCTTAAAAAGTTCAAAATTGTGTTGAATATGTTGACTATCATCAAAGTCACGCTTTACACCTTCAATATCTTGATAGGTTTCGTGACCCTTACCTGCAATCAAAATAATATCATTAGCTTCTGCTTGTTGACATGCTGTTTTTATAGCTTGAGCTCGATTGATTATAGATATATAGCGTGAGCTAAACTGTGGTTCAACGCCTGCCTCGACATCTTTAATAATTTCATCTGGATTTTCAAATCGAGGATTATCGCTAGTAAAAATCACCTTATCACTAAATTGGGCTGCAATACGTCCCATTTTAGGACGCTTGGTTTTATCACGATTACCACCGCAACCCACTATAGTGATTAAAGTTTCGTTATTAGTTCTAATAGCGTTTATAGATTTCAAAACGTTTAACAAGGCGTCTGGTGTATGTGCATAATCTATAATAGCATGTACTTGCTTAACAGGTGAAAGCAGATGCTGAAAACGTCCTGAGACTGGTTTTAATCGAGATAAAGATTGAAAAACTTCTAATTTATTAACTCCAAACTGGACCGCTGTGGCATAGACTGCTAACAGATTATATACATTAAACTCTCCTAAAAAAGGAGACCAAAACTCAGTTTGATCTATCGTTAACTTCAAACCATCAAAACTCTTCTCAAGTAGTTTAGCATTGACATCTGCAAGAGATTTTATAGCATAAGTCACTTGATTTGATGCGGTATTTTGCAACATATAGCTCCCATTCTTATCGTCAATATTTGTAATAGCGGTTGCTGTTGGCTTTAATTGATCAAACAAACATTTTTTAACGTCCCTGTACTCATTAAAACTGTTATGATAATCAAGATGATCGTGGGATAGATTTGTAAAAATAGCCATATCAAAATCTAAGCCTAGTGTACGTTTTTGAGCTATTCCATGTGAACTTACCTCCATAAAGCAATACTCTACTCCTGCTTCAAGCATTTGATGCATAACTTTATTAATCGTAATCGAATCTGGTGTGGTTAAATTAGTAGGAAGGTCTTGGTTATGAATTTTTATAACAACTGTAGAAATTAATCCTACTGAAAACCCTAAATCTTTAAATAATTGATACAGCAAACTACTAACTGTAGTTTTACCATTGGTACCTGTAACACCAACTAACTGAAGCTTTTCAGAAGGTTGATCATAAAAGTAATGCGACATATAAGCTATGGCTTGGCGCGTATCTTTCACTCGAACGTAGGTAACCTCAGTTTGTAAAAGCTCTGGTAACTGCTCACAAATAATAGATGTTGCACCAGCTGAAACAGCTTGATCTATAAAGCGATGGCCGTCAGCTTGTTCGCCACGAATGGCAATAAAGCATGAAGATGATTCAAGAGCGCGAGAATCGAAACTAAGTTGAGAAACTTCAACTTTAGTACTCCCGTAAACTTCTTCAATACCTGTGTTTATTAATATGTCTTTTAGTAACTTCAACCTAATACTAAATTTATTTGATAATTTTCTTTGATTTTTTTCCCTGGCGATATAGACTGCTTAAGCACCTTACCCTCACCTATTAATTTCACTTTAAGCCCTAAGTTTTCTAAAATAGATATAGCATCCATAGCAGGTAACCCCACTAAATTAGGCATCACTGAATTGTACTTATTTAAAATTGTTGTGTATGTGTCGTTCTTTATAGAGTCAAGGCTCGCTAACTCTTGAGGTGACACTTTAGCTTCTATAGGTGTATCTGAATATATTTTTTTGGCGATACTTTTAAAAACAGGAGCTGCAACTGTACTACCATAATAGCCAATATCTGGATTTGGTTTATGAATGACTACAATACAAGAATACTTAGGTTCATCGGCAGGGAAATATCCGGCAAACGATGAGATATACCGTCCTGACTCTACCCAGTATTCTGTTTGGCAAGTTCCCGTTTTACCAGCCATTGAAAAACTAGACGAATAAATATTTGAGGCGGTTCCGCGTTTCACAACATTTTCTAAAATACTTCTGACTTGCTTAGCCGTTTCTTTAGAACAAACTGTACCTGTAACTTTGGGTTGATTATATGCTTCTACCAGTTGATGTTTATCTCGAATAGCTTTAATGAATCGAGGTTTAACCATCGTCCCGTTGTTAGCGATAGCATTATAAAAGCTTAAAACTTGAAGTGCCGTTTGAGAGACACCATACCCAAAACTCATCCAAGGCAAGGTTGTTCCATACCAGTTTCTATCGTCGGGGTGAGGAATATGAGGACGGCCTTCACCTTTTATTTGAAGACCAATTTTTTGATCTAAGCCCATCATTTTTAAACGATTTACAAACTGTTCTGGCTGATCGTTATAATTTTCGTAAATAATTTTTGCAAAGGCAGTGTTAGAAGAAAGCTCTAAAGCTTTGGCCACAGAAATTTCTCCATAACCACCACGTTTAGAATCGTAAACAGTACGATCAAAGTATTTTAGTTTACCATTTTCAGTGTCAATAACGGTGCTCGTATCTACAACCTTATCTTCTAAGGCCGCAACAAGACTCATTAATTTAAAAGTAGAGCCTGGTTCGTGTGGTTCATAAACGGCATAATTTCGTTTTTCGTAATACTTGCCAGGTTCTTGACTTAACCCCAAGTTGGAAATGGCTTTAATTTCGCCTGTTTTAGTTTCCATAACTACGGCCGTCCCGTGTTCAGCTTCAAAATATTCAAGCTGTGCTAGTAGAGCATGATGCGTTATATCTTGAATATTAACGTCTATGGTCGAGATCACATCTAAACCATCAACGGGCTCAACTTGATTAACATCACTAAGCGGCTTCCATTGGCCTTTCGCTATTTTTTGTTTTAAACGCTGCCCTTTTTCTCCTTTTAAATAAAAATCAAAAGCACCTTCCAAACCCACCGAATTATATCCAACTGTTCGCTGCCCTATTTTCCCTAAAGGATGCTCACGAACTGTTGACTGCTCGGCGATAAAACCACCTTTGTAAGCACCAAGTTCAAAAAGCGGGAAATGCTTAATGCGACTATAGTCTGAGTAGTCTAAGTTTTTAGCTATAAATAAGTAGCGATTATTAAGTGCTCGAGCCTTTTTGAGCTTGTTTAAATAATAGGCTGAAGGCTTCGAAAACATTTGTGAAAGCGAATCTGCTAAAGGTTTTAAATACGCATTAAAGTTTGATTTGCTCACGGCAATAGGGTCAAACCTGATTTCGTATTTGGTGACCGACGTCGCTAATAAATTCATATTTACATCGTAAATATTTCCACGATTAGGCTCTATTTTAAAATTTTTATAGACTGTTTGCTGTGCTAACTTTCTGTAGCGATCGCCCTGATTAACTTGAATATTAAATAACTGATAGGCAATAACAAGGCCAGCCACCAAAAAGATAGCAGCAACGATATAGTAACGTTTCAATATGGCTTTATCACTATTATTCACTAGCCTCTAAAATAATTTTAATTGCGGGTTGATCTGAGGTGAAAATGCCTCTAGGCTTCATTAAACGCGCAATATTAGATTCCATTTTTAATTGCATTAATCGTTTACGTGAGTCTACAAACTCACTTCTTAATTCTTTAATTTCTTGATGAAGTTCGGCCACGCGAAATACTTTTTTTTCAGCGCTATGAGAACTAGCGATCATTATAATAGCCAACAGCGTACAGAACAAGATATAACTCCAGTTCTTAGACGCACCTTTATTGGTCAAAAACTCTCCTTTTAAAATGGCAATAACTCCTTTTTGCATGGCTAAAGTTTTTCTGCTATTCTTAATTTTGCACTACGTGCTCTACTATTTTGGTCAATTTCAGTTTGATCGGGAACCACCAAACGCCCTACTTTCTTAAATGGTACTAGTTTATTTCCGTAGAAATCTTTTTGAGCTTGACCTTGAAAATTTCCGTCTCTAATGTAACGTTTCACTAGCCTATCTTCTAAAGAATGGTAAGTAATAAAGCTTAAGCGACCACCTTGTTTTACCAACTCTTGGGTTTGAAGTAAAAACTCCTCTAGCGCTTTCATTTCTTGATTAACCTCTATTCTAATGGCTTGATAAATTTGCGCTAAGAATTTAAACACTTTAGTTTTTGGAAGTAATGGCTCTAAAATTGAATTTAGCTGTGAAGTGGTTTTTATTATCTCACCAGCTCGATGGTTAACAATAACGCGTGCTAACTTGGGCGCCATTTTGAGCTCGCCATAAGTTCGAAAAATCCGAATTAAGTCTTGCTCTTCGTAAGTATTAATTAATTGTTTCGCGTCTAAATCATCTGTTTGGTTCATACGCATATCTAACACTGCATCATAGCGTGTTGAAAAACCTCGATCAGGAACATCAAATTGATGGGAAGAGACCCCGAAATCGGCCAAAATACCATCAACTTGCTTGACTTTATGAAATCTCAAAAACCGCTGTATAAATCGGAAGTTTGCTTGAATTAAAGTAAAACGTTCATCGGCTATTTGGTTATTAACAGCATCAACATCCTGATCAAAGGCGAATAGTTGCCCCTTTGAACTCAAGCGACTTAGTATTTCAGAAGAGTGACCACCTCCACCAAATGTAGCATCGACATAAATCCCATCTGGATTTAAAACCAAAGCCTCTACACTTTGCGTCCTTAAAACTGGTATATGGTAATTAGGATTCATTAATATCGTCTTGATTTCCCATGACCTCTTCAGCTAGTTCAGCGAAATTATCTACATTATTAATTTCTGACTCGTACTTATCTTTATCCCAAACTTCAACCATAGAAACAGAAGACGATAACACGATTTGTTTCTGAATACCTGCAAATTCAATTAAATCTTTTGGAATAAGCAATCTAAAACTAGAATCAACTTCTACGAGCTTAACACCAGCTGTAAATTTCCGAATAAAGTCGTTGTTTTTTTTCTTGAAACGATTAAGCCTATTAATTTTGCTCATCATTAGATTCCACTCTTGCATAGGGTAAATTTCTACACATTTTTGAAACACTGAGCGCTTTAACACTAAACCTTCTTCAAGTACAGGCATAAGTTGTTTTTTTAATGC
>CBFHKB010000016.1:0-24081 GCA_965656295.1 Psychroflexus sp. | reverse complement strand
ATCATTCGCCTAAAGATTTCAAATATCAAAAATTAATGGATACTCTTGAACCCCAAATTTCAGCTGCTAGCAATAATGGTTTCGAATTTTTAGAATAAAGTTATGGCTTCCCAAAATATAAACTCACATTTTACCGCCAAGGAAAGAAAAAAAATGTCTTTTCCTACACGTATTTTGCTCAATGAAAATTTAATTGAGGGTAAAGTCTTAGATTTTGGTTGTGGGTTTGGTAAAGATGTGGAGGAGTTAATTAAAAGAGGCTTTGAGGTTGATGCTTACGACCAACATTATTTTCCAGATTACCCAACAAAACAATACGATACTATATTATGCCATTATGTGCTGAATGTACTTCAACCACAAGATCAAGCTAAAGTATTGTATGAGGTTTCTAACTTACTCAAATTTGGTGGTAAAGTCTATTTTAGTGTGCGGCGAGATGTTAAGAAACCAAGTTTTAGAACCCATTTTGTGCACAAAGTTAAAACTTACCAAACCAATGTTGTTTTACCTTTTAAAACCGTTTTCATTAATGAAAATGTAGAAGTTTATGAGTACCAACACTATTGTTACCTCAACCAAAACAAACCAGAAGCTAGTCCATTTTTCGAAAAGTTAGAACCCAAAGAGCAAGTGGGCGAACTAGCCAGCTGTTTTGCGTTTCGAGATAAGTTTCCCGTATCAAAAGGACATAGCTTAGTCATCCCTAAACGCAAAGTTGCCAATTACTTTGAACTCAGTTTTAAAGAACAATCGGCTTGCTGGTTTTTGGTCAACCTAATTAAAGCCGACTTACAAAAACAATATAAGCCTGATGGCTTTAATATCGGCATTAATGTTGACGAATCGGCTGGTCAAACCATTTTTCATTGTCACATCCACATCATCCCACGATATAAAAATGATGTTAAAAATCCACGCGGCGGTGTAAGAGGTGTTATTCCTGGGAAGAAGGAGTATTAACCTATCTTTAGTTCTAAAAACTTATGATAAGTATTCTTAGACTTATCATAAGTTTGGCCAAACATAACCTAAGTAGTGTAAAACTTAACCGATGTTTTAAAGCTTAAGGCAATGTATTTTTTTTAAAAAACAGCATAAAAAAAGCCCGAAGATGTGTATCTTCGGGCTTAATTACCACTTAAAAAAGTGCTTCTAACGCCTAGCTTTGAGTCTCAATCAAAGTGTAATCTAGCGTTTTAAGCGCTTTTTTTATGCGCTTACCTGGACGGTAATTTAAATGCGCACTGCGAACATTAGCAGGGTTTTGCTCCTCGGCTGTTGTTGTGCCTTCAGAGCGCACACCCACTTGAAAATTACCTAAACTTCCTAATTGCACCACATTGCCTTGCCCTAACTCGTCTAGCATGTTGTGCTCTAAGGCACGTAAAACAGCTAAACAGTCGGGCTCTCGCACGGTAGACTGGTTAGAAATTAAATAGGCCAGGCGTTCAAAATCAACGAGCTCTTTTTTAATCGCTCGTAAGTAAAACAACTCAGGTGCCTCTTGGTCCTGAGGGTTCTTTCTGCTGTTAATTTTTAAATTAACCATAATATGAAAGTATTTCGCCCGCTAGCAAGGTCTTTTGTTAAAACTACAGTAAGCTAGCATCCTGTTCACATCTCCACCACTTATAAAAAGGGTGCTAACAATAATAATTGAAAAGCTTATATAGAAAGCAAAAAAAAGAGAGAGGTTATACACAGAGTTATTAACAATCTCATGAAGCCAGTCTTTGCAATTGTTTTGAAATTTTTTATTTTTAATTTTAACAGTTAGGGTCTAAGGTTTTTTTAAACCTTCGTGCTATTTTATAAGGTATAGGTTAGTCATCTGTATAGTAAGTATCTAATTTTTAGGCGTAAGAGGGCTTTGATATTTGATAAACGCGAACTATTAAAGTTAAGCTTAGCAACTTTTTTAATTAAGATTTCTCTAATTGGTCTTTGTAATGTTTTATCTGGTCTTGTAGCTCTGGAGCAAGACTCGGGTTTTGGATATCGGTGAAGTTTTGCATCCGCTCTTTAATAATTTTTGCTACCAGTAAGCGGGCATGAGGTTTAGAGTCTGCTGGGATAACATACCAAGGCGCATGTGTTTTGGAAGTCTTAGCGATAGCCTCTTCGTAACAGCGCGTATAATCGTCCCATAGTTCGCGGTCTTTGACATCCTCTGGCGAAAACTTCCACTGTTTACTAGGCTTATTCAGGCGTCTTAAGAGTCTGTTTTTCTGCTCATCCTTAGAAATATGGAGAAAAAACTTAAAAATAATACAGCCATTTTGATGGATGGTGGTTTCAAAATTATTGATTTGTTGTAAACGCGTATCCCAAAAATCTGAAGTGATATCGTCTAAGCTATTAATGTGTGGGTTATTCTCTTTTAAAACCAGTTCTGGTTTTACCCGAGAAATAAGTACATTTTCGTAATGGGATCTATTAAAAACAGCATACTTGCCACGTGCCGGCAAAGCCTTATAATGCCGCCATAAAAAATCGTGTGCAAGCTCTTTTTCTGAGGGCTTTTTAAAGCTATGTGCGACAACACCTCTTACATTAAAGTCTTTAAACACTTCTCGTATTAAACTATCTTTTCCAGACGTATCCATACCTTGAAAACAAATTAAAACCGAATACTTGCCATGGGCATACAGCTCATTTTGCATGGTTCCTAAAACTCTGCGTTCTTTCCTTAGCTCCTTTTTTAAAGCAGTGTCACTTAAATGAGTTTCAAGTTGGGTGGGATAATCACTTAAACTGAAATTACGTTTAACTTCAAAATCTGATCGTTTCATAAGTTTTAATCGATAAATAGACGTATGGCCTACAATTTAAGCAAATGATTTTAGATGAAGTAGCCATGCTGGAGTAGAGTTGACTTGTTTTTCTTTATCCTAAGCATATACGGTGGTTGAATTTTTTTCAAAATAATGTCAACTAAACTTGACATTGTAAAGTTTTATATTATATTTGTAAAGTATTATTTACATAATGTATAACTTTAACGACTTTTAAAATGGAAAAAGAAAAGAAACAAATCCTTAAATTGGCGGGGTGGACGTGGTCATGGGTAGCAACTCTTGCCTTAGCGGCTTTTGGTCCTAAGTTTATTTGGGATGGGCATGAAGTACTTACCGGTTTAGCCATTGTGGTTAACCTAATTAATGGGATTATGATGATAGTGGCTAATCGCCATCACTTTAACGCGATGGACGAACTGCAGCGAAAAATTCATATTGAAGCCCTAGCCGTTACACTTGGTTTAACTGTGATTGCAGGTTTAAGTTTCTCGTTACTTGACCAAACCAATTTAATTAGCTTTGATGCCGAAATTGGGTTTTTAGTTGGTTTTATTGGGGTAACGTATATGATTGCCTTATTGATTAACCGAAAACGTTACGCATGAAAAATAAACTTAAAGTTTTGCGTGCCGAGCATGATTACACGCAAGACCAATTAGCTAAAGCGGTTAAAGTATCTCGGCAAACGATTAATGCCATTGAAAAAGGAAAATTTGACCCCAGTTTAGTCTTGGCCATTAAACTTGCCCGCTTGTTTAAGACTGAAATTGAAGCGATTTTTATTTACCAAGAAGAAGCCTAAAGACAGCCTAACATCACTAGCTTGACTTAAGTTCGCAAACTCACTAAACCATAACTTCAAAATTTTTTTATAATCTATATTTAGATTATTAATAGTTAACTATTTGTAAATCAATAGACAGCAACTCCTGTGTGAGTTTATTTTTAGTTAAAAATCGAAGATTATGAAAACAAAACACATTTTTGGAGTTGTATTAGCTCTTGTGCTTACAACCAGTTGTGCCGTGATTAGGCCAGGTGAAGTCGGAATTAAGCAAAAATTAGGTCAACTTTCGGACAACGTGAATACCGAAGGAACCGTTTACTATAATCCGTTAACTAGTCGCGTGATTAAAGAGTCTACTCAAACTAAAAACATTAAATTGTTTTTAAGCCTACCGAGTAAAGAAGGTTTAAGCGTTAATTCTGAAATATCTATTCTTTACCGCTTGGATGGCAACAAAGTGGCTTCGGTACTTAAAAACTTAGGCCAAGATTATGAGTCAGTCATCACCAGTGTATTTCGATCGGCCGCTTCCGATGTTTGCGCTAAATTTTTTGCCAAAGATATGCACTCAGGGATGCGTGCCGTGATTGAAGATGAAATCTTAACTAAGATGAAGGTTAACCTCGAAAAGCAAGCTGATGGGATTGAACTTATAGCAGTGTTAATGAAGCAAATACAGCTGCCACCAGGCTTAGCTAGCTCGATTGAACGTAAACTGCAAGCTGAACAAGATGCCATGCGGATGGAGTTTGTGCTGAAACAGGAAACCCTAGAAGCCCAGCGAAAAATTATTAACGCGAAAGGCGAGCGTGATGCCCAATTAATTATTGCTGAAGGTTTAACCAATGGCATTATACGCATTAAAGCGATTGAAGCTTTTAGAGAATTATCTAAATCGAATAACGCTAAAGTGATTATTACCGATGGTAAAACGCCACTTTTGGTAAATGACGATCAAACCACCACGTCTGGCTCTAATTAAGTTAAGCCTAATGGTGTTTAAAAGGCCTGTTTTTTACTAAAGCAGGCCTTTTTTTATTTTGTTTTAGAAACGAAAAATGCTGCTTTTCAAATTAAACACACTTACAATCATGTCTCTGGGTTCTTAGAATTTACCCCTTAGCTTTAACTGAATCTAATTCAAAAGCCTGTAAGAGTTCATACACTTTTTTAATGCTGTCCATCCCGTTGCTTTTGAGTAATAAACGTAAGCCCTGCCGGGTTTCTTTTTCCTTTAGCATGAGTTGTTGAGGATGCGTTTGCACATAGTGCAAGACCTCCCTAAATCGTGGGGTTTGGTAAAAAGCCGATTGCTGGTCGGCGATAAAATACCCAATTAATTGGCCTTGCTTTAAGACTAATTTTTCTAGCCCCATACTGGCCGCAATCCATTTTAGTCGTACCGAGTCTAATAAATCTTGGGTAGGTACAGGAAGCTCTCCAAAACGGTCTTTGAGTTCAGTTTCAAACGCTTGTAAGTCAGCTTCAGTTGTAATCCCATTAAGCTTTGTGTACAGGCTCAAGCGTTCTTTGACGCTATTAATGTAATCGTCAGGGAATAAAATTTCAAAATCGGTATCAATTTGAGCATCTTTAACAAACACCCGATCGGTCTCGGTTTCTTCGTCCTCGTAAACGTCTTTAAATTCGTTTTCTTTTAACTCTTCAATGGCTTCATTTAAGATTTTTTGGTAAGTATCAAAACCAATATCGGCTATAAAACCACTTTGCTCGCCACCTAATAAATCGCCAGCACCTCGAATTTCTAAATCTTTCATAGCAATATTAAAGCCACTTCCTAAATCTGAAAATTGTTCTAAAGCTGTAATGCGTTTTCGAGCATCTTCTGTCATTAAAGTTACGGGCGGTGTAATTAAATAACAAAAGGCTTTTTTGTTACTTCGACCGACGCGGCCCCGCATTTGGTGCAGGTCAGAGATCCCAAAATTATGCGCATCGTTAATTAAAATGGTATTGGCATTGGTCACGTCTAAGCCACTCTCAATAATAGTGGTCGATACTAGCACATCAAATTCGTTATTCATAAATGCTAGCATGAGTTGTTCTAGCTTTTTGCCATCCATTTGGCCATGGCCAATGCCAATTTTAGCATCGGGGACTAAACGCTGAATCATCCCAGCCACTTCCTTGATATTTTCAATACGATTATTAATAAAAAACACTTGACCGCCACGCTGAATCTCATAGGCGACAGCATCACGTATTTGGTCTTCAGTAAACCGAATCACATGTGTTTCAATCGGGTAGCGGTTGGGTGGTGGTGTTTTAATGGTCGATAAATCTCTAGCGGCCATTAAACTAAACTGAAGCGTTCGTGGAATGGGTGTTGCTGTTAATGTGAGTGTATCTACATCAGCTTTAATGGTCTTTAGTTTATCTTTTACAGCTACCCCAAACTTTTGCTCTTCATCAATAATTAATAGGCCTAAGTCACTAAACTTAACGTTCTTATTTACCAGTTGGTGCGTACCTATCACAATATCTATACGTCCATTTTCGAGTTCTTCTAAGACTTGCTTACGTTCTTTAGCGGTTCTAAATCGGTTGAGGTAATCGACCGTAACAGGTAAGTCTTTTAAGCGTTCAGAAAAGGTTTTATGATGTTGAAAGGCCAAAATGGTCGTTGGTACGAGTACAGCCACTTGTTTGCCATTGTCAACGGCTTTAAATGCAGCACGTATGGCGACTTCGGTTTTACCAAAGCCTACATCTCCACAAACCAGCCTATCCATAGGTTGTTCACTTTCCATATCTTGCTTCACCGCTTCAGTTGCTGCACCTTGGTCGGGTGTGTCTTCGTAGATAAATGAGGCTTCTAACTCGTGTTGTAAGTAAGAATCTGGCGCGTATTGAAATCCGGTTTTTAACTTCCGCTTAGCGTATAATTTAATAAGATCAAATGCAATTTGCTTAACCGTAGTTTTGGTTTTCTTTTTTAAGCTTTTCCAAGCTTTACTTCCCAATTTATACACTTTTGGGACTTTACCATCTTTCCCGTTATACTTTGAGATTTTATGAAGGGAATGTATGCTTAAATATAAGATATCACGGTCGCCGTATACTAATTTAATGGCTTCTTGTTGCTGGCCATCGACATCAATTTTTTGTAACCCACCAAACTTCCCAATTCCATGGTCAATATGTGTAACATAATCACCAACTTCTAGGCTGGTTAATTCTTTCAAGGTAATGGCTTGTTTTTTAGCATAGCCATTTTTAAGATGAAATTTATGGTAGCGGTCAAAGACTTGGTGATCGGTATAACACACCAGAGCATTAGTTTCATCTACAAAGCCTTGATGCAGGGGAATCACTGAAGTTTGGTAATTTAAATCATCATCAATTTCGTTTAAAATATCTTTAAAACGTTTGGCTTGTTGAGTGGTCGAACAACATATATAAATGTTGTAATTTTTGGTTTGGTAAGCCTTTAAATTCTCGACGAGTAAATCAAATTTCTTATTAAAAGCCGGTTGAGGTTTGGTGTTAAAATTAACCTCTTGCATGGCATTAAAATGCGTTTGCCCTGCTAATTGGAGAAGGGCATAGCTTTCTAGGCTAGACATAATTTGCTGTGCATTACAAAACAACTCATGTGGTTGAGCATGCTTAATTTCTTGGCTGAGTGATTTAAATGCGGTTTGTGCTTTTTTAAATAAATCGTCAAGTTGCTGTTCTAAAAGCTGTGGCGTTTTTAATACCACCAACGTATGGTTTGCAATGTAATCGATAAAGCTTTGCCGTTTTTCATCCAGGGCTTTATTCTCAACATTAGGCATAATGTCTACTTTCTTAAGCCGCTCTGTCGAGAGTTGCGTTTCAATGTCAAAACAACGAATACTTTCAACTTCATCTCCAAAAAACTCAATCCGGTAAGGTTCGTCATGGCTAAACGAAAACACGTCTATAATACCACCTCGTACTGAAAATTCGCCAGGTTCGGTCACAAAATCGACCCGTTTAAATTGGTATTCAAACAAGACCTCATTCACAAAATCTAGCGATAATTGATCGTCTAATTTTACTTTTAAAATACTTCGATTAAGTTCTGCTTTGGTGACCACCTTTTCAAAGAGGGCTTCAGGATAAGTAACTACTACCGACGGTTTTTTACGTGAATTAATACGGTTAAGCACTTCAGCCCGAAGCAGTACGTTAGCATTATCGGTTTCTTCAATTTGGTAAGGACGACGATAGGAGCCAGGATAAAATAACACATTAGCATCACCTAGTAGTTGCTCTAGGTCGTTAAGGTGATAGGCTGCTTCTTCTTTATCATCAAAAACGAGTAAGAAAGGGCGATCTAACGATTTAAACAATTCAGCGATATTAAATGAGGCTGCCGAGCCTACTAAATTTTTGAGTTTTAGTTTCGGGGCAGGCGAGGCGTTAGCTGAGGTAAAGGTTTCTATAAGCGTTTTAAACGCCTCGGACTGGGCAATATGCTGGCTGATTTGTATTTGACTCATGGGCGCAAATATAAGTGATTTTAACAGCTTGTTGTGGTGCATTTAGTTCTAAAAAAAACTTAAGATGTGAAGCTGTTCCTGACCTTTAGTATGTATAACATAATAAGGATTTAAGATAAAAGGCAGGTTTTAAAAGGGTAATTTTAGTTGTTCTTGCCGCTTTAAGCCTTGTTCTAGTTTGTCTTGCTGAAGACCTTCTTTAGGGTCTGTATTTAGCTTATGAAGACTGATGCCTAATAAACGAACGGAGTTTTTAAGGCGTTCTTGATAGAGCAATTGCTTGGCTTCTTCTAAAATCAATTCTTTCGAAGCAATATATAAGCCTAAGGTTTTGCTGCGTGTTTGAACCGTAAAATCTGAATATTTCAATTTTAAGGTAATGGTTTTACCCGCCAAGCGATGTTTGCTTAAACGTTTGTGTAATTCGTCGGCAATGGCTTCTAAACGTTCGACCATATAAATTTCAGACGAAATATTATCATTAAAGGTGCGCTCCGCTCCAACCGATTTTCGTAAGCGCTCTGATTTAACCTCACTTAAATGAATCCCACGTACCACTTGATAGTAGTAAGTACCGCTTTTGCCAAAGTGAGATTTAAGTTCTTCTAAGGTTTTCGATTTTAAATCGGCCCCTGTAAATATACCCAGTTGATACATTTTATCCTTGGTGACCTTACCAACTCCATAAAACTTTCGCACATCTAAGTTTTCTATAAATGAAAGAACATGATCTGGTGCAATGGTTTTTTGGCCATTGGGTTTGTTAATGTCGCTGGCCACTTTAGCCAAAAACTTGTTGATGGAAATTCCTGCAGACGCATTAAGACCTGTTTTGCTTTTAATGCGCGCTCTAATTTCTTTAGCCAATAAGGTAGCACTTAAGGCTTGTTTTTTGTTTTGAGTTACATCAAGGTAAGCTTCATCTAGGGAGAGTGGTTCTACTAAATCGGTATACTCAAAAAATACGCTTCTAATCTGTTGTGAGAGTTCTTGGTAACGTTCGAACCGTGGCTTCACAAAAATGAGTTCTGGACATAATTTAGCGGCCAAGCGACCACTCATGGCACTTCGAACACCATATTTTCGCGCCTCATAACTGGCAGCGGCTACTACACCACGTTTAGAACTGCCACCAACGGCGATAGGTAAATACTTGAGTTCAGGACGGTCAAGCTGTTCTACCGAGGCATAAAAAGCATCCATATCAATATGAATGATTTTTCGGATATGTGCTCGAAAATCTAACTCGTCCATTCCGCAAATATAAGCCGATTAAGTGGACCTCGGCTTAAGCCGAATTACGACTCGCATTGATATTACCAAATAAACAGCGAATAACGAGCATCTCATAAGTTTCAAAATCGTCGTTATTTTTTTGCATTTGCAAAAGTGCGTATTGTTGAATGCTTAATAAGGGTAAAATAATATTTTCGCGAGCGCTTATAGAAGCTTTAGCGCGAGGCTCATTTTCCATTAATCTGTCTTGTTGCGTTAACCTTAAAGCCCACTGCTTAGATAGTAAATATTCTTTTCTTAAATCACTCCAAAACGCACCATAAGTCGAATGTTTTTCCATATAAGCCGTGAGTGGGAAATAGGTTTTCTTCATCGACATGATGCTATTGTGAATTAACGACTTGAAAAAGTCGGACCGTTGGTATAAGTCTTCAACGACTTCAAAATTATCTTTATAATGCTCAAGCGCTGTTCCTAAGCCATAATATCCAGGAATATTTTGTCTAATCATACTCCAAGACCCGACAAACGGTATGGCACGTAAATCTTTTAGCTCTAATTTTTTACTGGCTTTACGTTTGGTTGGTCGGCTTCCAATATTGGTGGCGCCATATTGCTTTAGAGGTGTCATTTCTTCTAAATAGCCAGTAAATAAAGGATGGTTTTTGAGTTCGATATATTTTTGATAACTTAAATCGGCTAGATTTGACATGGTTTCCTTCATGTCTTTGTCAAACGATTTACTTTGGTAGGATTTAATTCCAGAGAGTAGTAGTTGCTCAAAATTGTAAGAGGCTTGTTCATGAGTTCCAAAGACACTAGTTATGGTTTGCCCTTGAATGGTGAGTTGTATATTCTTGTTTTCTATTTCAGGGCCTTGCGATGCATAAAATAAATGACTTTTACCACCACCACGGGCTGGTGGTCCTCCTCGGCCATCAAAAAAGATGACCTTTATCCCGAATTCACGCGATAAGCCGGTTAAGCGTTCTTTAGTTTTATAAATTTCCCAGTTCGCTTTTAAATAGCCACCATCTTTGGTGCCATCAGAAAAACCAAGCATAATGTGTTGCTCCATTCCGCGTCGCTTGAGATGTGCTTTATAGGTCGGGTTTTCGTAAAGTTCTCTCATTACTTCTAAGGCGTTATCCATGCCTTCCATGGTTTCAAATAGCGGTGCAATATCGATATGGATGTCTTTTGGTTGATAGTTGCAAAAGCGAAATAACCCATACACGGTTAATATATCTTCAACAGTTTCAGAGTTAGAGATAATATAACGGTGTACACTTTTTAAGCCGTTTTTTTGCTGGAGGTTTTTGATATGATACACATTGGCAATCGTATCTTTAAACAATGCATCATCGTAAGCTTCAGCTGAGGTGTTGGACTCTTGTTCGCAAAGTATGTTAACTCGTTCTTGAGCTGATAGTGAAGACCAGTCTAGATCAAATTCAGTTTTAATAACTTCAGCAATAAGCGAACGGTGGATGGAGGAATCTTGACGAATATCTAGTGATGCAAAGTGCGCTCCAAACAAGTGTACACGGCCAATAAAGTCGTTTATTTCATCGAGGAATAAACTGTTGTAATGGGTGATAACCACATGCTTAACCTCTTCGAGTGTTTTTAAAATTTCAGTTGAAGTAAGCCTGGCATCGGCTTCAAATATTTCTTTATAGAGTGCTTTTTTAAGTTCACTGAGTAAAGTTTCAGTTTCTCTAAAGGTGATCTTTCGCATGAGCCATTTTAGATGATGGTAGTAGCATTTCATCACACAAATTCTTAACTCGTTAGCGACTTGAGCGGTAATTTCAACATTAACGAATGGGTTACCATCGCGATCGCCGCCTGGCCAAAAACCTAGTTGAAGCATTTGGGGGTTATAATCTGGTTCGACTTCTAATTCAGAGCAAATCTTATGGTAAAGTCGTCCTAAGGTCTGGTAGTACACATAGCGTAAATAGAAAATAATACTTTTGGCTTCGTCTAGTGGTGTAGGTTTCTTTTTATTTATAAATGGTGTAAAAGCTAACTGCTGTAAGCTAAGATCTATTTGTGTGATATCATCAATCTTAATGGCTTCTCTTAACTCATGCATGATTGCTTGAACTGCATTAGGGTAAAACTGAGTAGGATGTGCCGTAAAAACCACACGGACACCAAAATCTTTAAAGTGTTTTAAACAATCTTGGTCAAGTTGTGCTTGCTGAAAGAAATTATCGATGCCTGGTTTGTTAAATTCAGAAAACGCAGCATCTTCAACGCTATCAAATAAAACAACTTGGCGCTCGATGTATTGCACCATGCGAAATAGGAAGTCAAACTTATCTTCTTTAGTAGTAATGTCGGTGTGCTGTTTGAAGAAGTCTGTGATCACTTCTTCAGGACTACGTTTATTTAGGTAATAATCTTTACTCATTTTTCGAAGTAAAGGAATATAAACGCCAGTGTGTTTTATGTTTTCGTTAGGAAGATTGGTAAATAAGCTATTGTAAATTAGGTATTTATTAGTGATTAAATTCCTGAATTTTTCTTGTTTTTCTTCTGACTTTAACATGTAATAGGTTTTAAGGAACCTAAATTTAGGGGTTTAATCCTAAACTGCCAAGTTCATAGAGACTTGGTTAACATGAATGTAATTAAAACTGATTTTTGTTAGGTTTTAGGGCGTTAAAAACTGCGCAGACCTTAAAATTGCCTCGATCTCGATCATTTGAGTTCGTTTAGACGCTGAAGGTTTAAATACAAAGCCTTCTAAAATTAAGTAGCTATCTGTTTGTTGATGTTTTACCGCATAGGTTAAAAAGGGACCACCCATAAAATAGCCTTTTACTTCCCAAGTGCCTTTTACTTCGTAGGCAAACTGGCCATCAATTTTGGTTTCGAATAAATAGGGTGCATAGGCCTTTTCGGTGCTCATAAAACTGGTTTCAGTTGGACCTGGTATGTAGGTTTTGCCAATGCTATCTCTAAGTTTAATAATGTTTTCGAGTATTTGGCCATTTTCTTCGATGCTTTCAGCGGGAACTTTATGAATTGTGATTTCCATGCTGCCATGCTTTATATCTTTACGGAGCCAAACAAAATTATCGGTGGTCTTGGCATAACGGTAGGCGGTAGGGAAGTTAAGGCTAATATCAAATCGTTCTCGAATGGTTTCGTCGTTTTTTAATGATTTAGTGATACGTCTCTGACGTTCCTTAATTTCTGTCGCCTGTAGGCTGTTGATAATGGCTTGACCATTACTTTGGAGTAATGAATCAAATTCGACCATTGAACTTGCTTTAAAGACGTAACCAAGCTGAGGTTTTGCAAAACTATCAACAAGTTTTTGAACCTGCGGTGAAGTTCCTTTTTCAAATTTGATAAAAATTCGGTTTTTACGAGCAAAGCCAGAAAAGACTTGTGGAGGAATTTGTTTTAAATTAAATTGTGGTTCTTGTTGTGGTAAGCCTTTAAAATCGGCTGCAAAAACATCCCGAATACGCTCTCCTAAGGCGTCATTCCACGCCGTATGATCTATAATTACATTCAGTTGATTCAAACTCCCTGAAGATTCGGGAATAATACGATCTTGTGGTTTGTTAACACAACTTATGATGAGTAAACTAGCGAGTAAAACTCCTACTATATAGCGCATAAAAAATAATTTAAAACTCTGATTTTGTACAGCGAATATCATTCCAAACTCATTAAACGGTCATAAACTTTTAAGATTTTACGTCAAGCGCGTCGCGAAGTGCATTACCAATTCCCATAAATGCCATGACCAATAGCATAATTGCTAGGCCAGGTATAATCGCCAAATAGGCTTTCCCAACGATAATATAGCTGTAATGATCTTTAATCATAGCACCCCAACTAGGAATGGGAGGCTGGGCGCCAATACCTAAAAAGCTTAAACCACTTTCGATTAAGATCGCCGCTGCAAAATTAGCTGCTGATATCACAATTACCGGTGCAATGGCATTGGGTAGCATATGCTTAAACATAATACTACGGTGGCTTAAACCTAAGGTTTGTGCGGCGACAATGTACTGCTGTGTTTTTAGGCTTATAAATTGTCCACGAACAACACGCGCGACTTCAACCCACATTGTAAGACCAACTGCCAGAAACACTTGCCAAAAGCCTTTACCCAAAACTAAGGTAATAGCAATAACAAGCAGTAATGTTGGGATAGACCAGGTTACATTAATTAACCACATAATAGCTTGATCTATTTTCCCTCCAAAATAGCCTGCTATACCACCTAAACTGATCCCAATCACTAAGGAAATAAATACAGCAACAAATCCTATAGACAGTGATATTCGACTTCCAATTATAATTCGACTTAACAAATCACGACCATATTTATCGGTTCCTAATACATAGGTTTTTGTGAAGACAGGCGATGAGTTTTGATCGGACACAACAACCTGATTAAGTGCGATACTTTGATCGTAGCTGTCTTGAGAAATCCCATAAGTATTATACAGTAGTTGGTTATCCTTAAGGACGTAGTTTTCGATGGGAATAAATTCTGGTTTTGCGGCTTTTCCTGATAAAAACCAAATGGGGTTTTCGTTTAATACCGGTTTTTTCTCGAAACCTTTGACTTGAAAACCTGGTGGTTGCGAATGAATACTTAAGGCCATTTGATTGGCATTAATCGAGTTGTCTGGCGCAATGAGGTAAGCTAATAAAGCGACAAGACTAATAAAGACCACATAACAAAAACTGGAAACGCCCCAAAGATGTTGTTTAAACTTTTGGAGCGCTAAATAAGTTTGTGAATGTTTATTGAACCACATTCAAGGTTTATTGTTTAGCCGACTTTTCAGCGATTTTAAAATTAGGCTTCGTTTTAAGTTCTTCTAAAACGGTAATAGCTTCTTCGATGTAAACGTCTTGGCCTAAATTTTTATACCAACGTTCTCTTTTTTCAGCTAATGCTGTATCTTGTTTAAATAGTTGAGCTTCATAAGCTAAAGCTTGAAATTCAAGTTGATTTGAATAATCAGAAATTTCATCAAAGATTTTAGACTGTTCCCTAAGTGCTTCTTGTCTTTGGCGGTAGGTGTCATAATTTAAGCTAAACTGATTTAAGTCGCGTTGTTCTTTCACCCATTGTGCATTTTTATTGATGAGTTGAAGTACTTCTTTTTGATTTAAACGATCAATAGAATTTTTAATGACACTATTGTAATTTGAATAGCCGTCCCACGTATTGTATTTAGCCGGTTTAATTTTGTCCCAAGGCATAGGGTTATCGTAATCGCGTTCGCCTATGTCTATGTAAGTGTAGCGATCTGGTACAGGTACATCACTTTCAACGCCTTTAAGTTGGGTTGAGCCACCATTAATTCGGTAGAATTTTTGGGTGGTAATTTTAAGGGCACCCATATCACCAAGTCGACTATTTTTCATCCAACGATTCAGATCTACCACGTTTTGTACGGTTCCTTTTCCATACGTTTGACGACTCCCAATAATAACAGCTCTTTTGTAATCTTGCATTGCTGCAGCTAATATTTCTGAAGCAGATGCAGAAAGTTCATTGACTAAAATAACAAGAGGTTTGTTCCAAAGGATTTCGCGATCGGTGTCTTTTAAAACTTCAATATCATCTTTTCGGTCTCTTACTTGAACCACAGGTCCATTTTTAATAAAAAAGCCAGCAATATCTACCACGGTTGAAAGTGAGCCACCACCATTATTTCTAAGGTCAATCACTAAGCCATCAGCCTCTTGTTCATTAAGTCGTTCAATTTCCTTTTTAATGTCTGAAGCTGCGTTTCTTTGCTTTATATCGTTGACGTCGAAATAAAATTTTGGGAGATTGATAACACCGTAAAGCTTATTGTTTTTTGTGGTCACAGCGGTTTTGGCATAAGTTTCTTCTATTTCGACCACATCACGAACAATATTGATGTCTTCAATTTTTCCATCTACTTTTTTAACGGTTAAAGTAACGATGGTTGATTTTGGACCTTTGATTAAGTCAACAGCATCATCTAAAGGCATACCAGTAATTGTAACTGCTT
Organism: Psychroflexus sp.; assembly: GCA_965656295.1. Classification (GTDB taxonomy): domain Bacteria; phylum Bacteroidota; class Bacteroidia; order Flavobacteriales; family Flavobacteriaceae; genus Psychroflexus. Next base: position 8,735 of record CBFHKB010000016.1, on the reverse strand, counting down.
GCTCTTCATCTTCTTGTTTTACTTTTTGTATAACGTCACCAATTTCTAATTGACCGTTTTTCCACGCAGGTCCGCCAGAAATAATTTCAACTATCTTAATGTTATTAGTTTGCTTTTGAAGTCTAGCGCCAATGCCTTCTAACTTACCTGACATCGAAATATCAAAACGCTCTTTATCGCGTGGCGCAAAGTAGTTGGTATGTGGATCAAATTGACTTACAATGCTGTTCACGTAAAAGCCAAACCAATCTTCACGATCTAGATCACTCATCGTACTGTAAAAGTTTTTAATTGACTTACGGGTTAAGTCTCTAGCTTCAGCTTCGAGCGAGTCGAGTGGTTTTGGTTCAAAATCCTCTTCGTTTTCTTGTCTATCTTCTTGCTCTTCAACAAGGTCTATGTAGTTAGATAAGGTGGTAAACTTCAATTGTTTTCTCCACCGTTTTTTGAGCTCCCGATTATTTTTTGCGTAATCTAAGTGATCATAGTCTGTATTGATTTCTTCAGTTTCAGTAAAATCGAAGGGTTGGTTTAGAATATCACTATAAAAACTCTTGGTTTCTTCCATTTGAGCTTTTAATTCGGTGTAAGCTAAATTGAAAAAATCGATATTTTTTTCTTGAATCGCATTGTCTAATTCGGTTTCATAAGCACTAAGTTTTTTTATTTCTTTAGCAGTGAAATAGCGTTTCATGCGATCAATACTATTCATAAAATCTTTATAAACAGCTTTAGAAAACGCATCATCTGTTTGCCTAACGTCGTAATGACCTTGATTAATCACAAAATTAATAAGTTCAATTAAGACTTTATCTTTATCAGAGTTGGCATCAAATTTTTTGGTAGTAAAGCTACAAGAGGTCACCGACAACACGGTGATCATAAAAAGTACAAAAAGGTTCTTCTTCATAAATCTAAAATATGTTCAAATAAACAAAAATATGTAGTGATATTAACTCAATAGAAATTTAAAATTAATGTAAATTAGGTAGTTATCAACTAATAATTTGTTAAAGCTAAGAATAGCGCTTATTTCTACTATAAAGTTTTACTTTTGAAGTAAAATTAATTTTATGAGTGAAAAACCTTTAATACTGGTCACTAACGATGATGGCATTACAGCGCCAGGTATTCGCCATTTAATTTCAATTATGAAAACAATTGGTGAAGTGGTGGTCGTAGCTCCCGACCGTCCCCAAAGTGGAATGGGTCATGCGATTACAATTAGTGATAACTTATACTGTGATCCTGTTACCATCGATAAATATTCGGAGGTGAAAGAATATAGTTGTTCAGGAACTCCGGCCGATTGCGTTAAAATTGGAACCCAAGAAATTTTAGATCGTAAGCCTGATTTATTGGTAAGTGGTATTAACCATGGTTCTAATGCTTCTATTAATGTGATTTATTCTGGAACGATGAGTGCTGCTGTTGAAGCTGGGATCGAGGGTATTCCTGCTATTGGTTTTTCGCTGTTAGATTACAGTATGGAGGCCGATTTTAAACCGACCACCAAATATATTAAGCGCATTACGCAAGAAGTTATTACTCAAGGTTTACCACAGGGATGCGTTTTAAATGTCAATTTTCCAGTAACTGAAAGTTCTAATATTAAAGGGGTGAAAATATGCCGCCAAGCCAAAGCTCATTGGCAAGAACAATTTGATAAACGTTCCAATCCGCAAGGCCGAGATTATTATTGGTTGTCGGGAGAATTCATAAATGAGGATAAAGGGCTAGATACTGATATTGAAGCTTTAGAGCAAAACTACGTATCGGTTGTTCCAGTACAATTTGACTTAACTGCACACCAGGCGTTGTCTGGCTTAAAACAATGGAAGCTCAATGATTAAAGAAATAGGTTTAGGTATCTTGATAGGTCTATTGGCTAATTTAGCAGGCCTGTATTTGTATGTTTATTTTTTTACGACCTACGAAATTGAAGAAGCTATTAGGTTAAGTTATCAAGATCATTTTATAGGAAAGCTTATAGCTTTAGGCGCCGTACTCAATTTTTTGCCCTTTTTTGTGTTCATAAAAAAGAAGCAAGATTATCGCGCTCGTGGCGTTTTAATTGCGACCATTTTAAGCGCTCTAGTTATTTTAGCTCTAAAAATAGTAGAATATGTATAGTAAAGATTTTGAAGTTCGTTGGAGTGATATCGATGCTAATCGCCATCTTGCCAACTCTGCCTACCAAAACATGATGAGTCATGCACGTATGGATTTTCTTATTAAATACGGGTTTACACACCAGGCATTAATTAGTCATGATCTAGGTCCAGTAGTGTTTTATGAACACATTTATTACTTTAAAGAAGTGATGCCGGAAGATCGAGTTACTGTAAGAATTGAACTGAAAGGCCTATCGGACGATGGTCGATTTTTCCAGTTTGAGCATAATTTCTATAATCAAGAAGGGAAAAATTGTGCTCGTGCTGAAATGATGGGTGCATGGATTCACATGAAAACGCGTCAACTCACTGGCTTACCTCAGGTAATGCTTGAAAAAATACAAGCCATGGGCAAAACCTCAGATTTTAAAGTTCTTACTAAAGAGGACACACGTGCACATCAACAAGTGCCTAAAGATTTATCTTCTTAGAACTTAGGACCTCGCTCGTTTTCGGGCGGGGTTTTTACTTACCATAAATACCCCTAGAAACACTAAGCTAGCGGCCACTATTTTTACTGAATTCATTTCGTCTACACCAACAATAACTGCATAAGCTATCGCAATAACCGGTTGAAGGTAAACAAACACGCCTATGGTTGAAGCTGATAGTTGCCTCAAGGCATATGTATTAAGCAAATACGTTAAAAATGTAGTGCCAACCACGACAAAGCTCATTCGCCATATAGCAGAAAAAGGAAGTTCTAACCACTGTATTTCATTAAACTGTCGAATGGTTATGGGGAAATTAATTACCACAGCAGTTAAGAATAACCATTTCATGAGTGTAAACGGATGATACTTGGTTGTTAGTGGCCTTACAACTATTAAATACAATCCAAACGATAGCGCATTAATCATAATTAAGGCATTTCCTAGCGGAATATTAGGAGCATTAGCTGTTGTGTTTTTACCGAAAATAACTAGGGCTATTGCGCCTGCTAAACCTATAAAAGCTCCGCAAATTTTCAGCACAGTGAGTCTTTCGCGAATTAAAACTGCAGATAAAATAAAGACTAATATTGGTGAAAGTGTTACGATTACAGAGCTGTTAATAGGGGTCGATAAACTCAAGCCTTTAAAAAACAGAAGCATATTAATCACCATTCCAAACACTGAAGCCGCAATCAAGCGCGGCCAGTCATGTTTTTGTATTTTTTCAGGTTTTATGAATAAACCAATTAGCCAAAACAAAATCGCAGCACCAGTCACTCTTAAGAAAATAAAACCAAGAGGTTGAACATAGGTAGGCATTAAGCCTTTGGCTAAGGTATGGTTGATGCCGTAAATAGAAGTGGCGCCTAGGGCTGCTAGTAAGGCGAGTACTCTCGGACTATTCATTAAAATAGTCTTGTAATTCTTGTTTTGTTGCTTTAGAATTTCCTAGAAAAAAGGCGTCTTGGTAGACAATAACTGGACGTTTTAATAAAGTGTAATGTTCGAGAATAAGGGTTTTAATTCCCCGTTCTTCTAGTGTTCGTTCCTTAAGATTTAATTCTTTATAGATACGCGCTCTTTTATTTAGTAAGTCTTCATATGAAGAAACCTGTTCACGTAAATACTCTAAATCCGAAGTCTCGATATTTTGAGTTTTTAAATCCTGTAGTTCAATATCTTCAGGTAAGTTTAACGTGTCTAAAATTTTCTTACATGTATCACATGTTGATAAGTAAAACACTTTTTTCATATTAAGTCTTTTGTTTGTTCTTGAAACTCCGGTAAACAAAATAAAGGACACCTCCTACTAATACATAAGGGAATGCCATGAGGTAAACAATGCCGTTATTAATACCTTCAGCAGCACTTTGGTCTGCTTCAGACTCTAGTACGGCTCTACACATTGAGCATTGTGAAAAGCTGTTAACTTGAGTTATTAGTATGATTATAAGTGTGAGTATTACTTTTTTTCTCATAATATTCTATTTAATAGTAGGGATACATAAAGAGGTAAACTAACACACCTGTAATGGCTACATACATCCAAATAGGAAAGGTCCATCTTGCTATTTTCTTATGCTTTTCATATTCACCAGTTAAACCTCTGTACATCGTAAATAGGACGAGAGGAATTATAATTCCGGAGAGTACAATATGTGAAATTAATATGAAGAAATAAAGTGGTCTCAAAAACCCTTCGCCTTGAAAAGGAACAGGATCTATACTAATTTTTGATAAGACATAACTCACTAAAAAGACGACTGATAACCCAAACGCTGTGATCATTATATTGCGATGAAGCCGTTTGTTTTGTTTTTTAATTTGTTGGTAGCCCAGTGTCAATAAAAGTGCTGTTAAACCGTTTATAACTGCATGAAAAAAAGGAAAGGTTCCAACATCAACCCCGAAGATATTACTACGCTCTGGTAAATTCATTAATATCACGACAATGATGGGTACTAGTACGGAAAGTGTAATTATTACAGGGACAGCAATTTTATCTACTCTAGAAATTGTTTTCATTCGTTTAGGAGTTTTTGGATGTCTTCAATTAAAATATCAATCTGAGGTTCTTCTTCGCCTTCACCATTTACGGCATCGTGAGGCACTGAACCTCGGTAAAATACAATAGGGTTTGCAAATTCATCTTTACGGCACCGGATGTAACCATCTTTGTCTACTAAGGCAAAGTAGCCTGAGTGTTCAAAACCACCAGGAGCATTGCTATCTTCAGCGGCATAAATATTAAATCCTTGGTTAGCTAGTTTATAAATCTTAGTTTGATCGCCCGTTAGTAAGTGCCAATTAGGGTGCTTAATGTTGTGCTTTTCTGCATATTCAGCTAAAACACTTACGGTGTCGTGTTCCGGATTGATAGTAAAGGAGGCAATACCGAATTCTAGATTACCGTAAAATTCATTTTCAACTTCAACTAAATTATCGGTCATAATTGGACAAATGGACGGGCAGGTAGCAAAAAAGAATTCTACCACATAGACCTTGTCTTGGTAAGTTTTATTATTGATAGTATCTTGATCTTGATTAATAAACTCGAATTGTGGGACTTTTTTTGGTTTACCATTGATTTCAAGATAGGCTAATTTTTCACTTGAATTTCGGCTACCGAACTCCTTGACAACCCAAATTCCAAAAACTAATACAATCAATGAAATGCCTACGTAAGAATATTTTTTACCCATTTGTTTTACTTTCGATCTGCTTTATATTTTTTTAAGGCCAATCTATATTCAGCCAAGATAATTTTAATATCATCATTAAATTTATCACTCACTTCAGCTAGGTTACTCATGTCGTAAGCATATTTTGTGCCTTCATCTTCATCATCACTTCGGCCTCTTAAATTGAGTTGTTTGTCAATAATAAACATGTAATTGGTCGCAAGTTTTTGGTCTAGTGTGATATCTGATTTTAAGCTATTAAATAGATCTTTAATGGCTTGCTCTTCTAGGCTTAAGAACTTCCATTGCTCAGCGCTGGAAGTTTTATTGATTTCGCGTTTAAATTCTTCTATTTTAGTTATTTCAGAAGGGGCAACGACAGTTACTACTTGAAAATCTTTAAATTCATGGTAGCGATCGTAAATCTTTTCTTTTACATTAAAGGCATACACTTTTTTGATATCAAAGTCTTTACCGAAAAAGGAGAGTAGAGTGATTTTTTCTTCAAATGAAATCGGTGAATTTGCTGCGGCCGCCTCCAATTGATCTATGTTATTATTTAATTTTGGAAGTTTGGCAAAATTGTTAATTCCGCTTGAAAAAAAGAGATAAGCTACTAAGGGAAGTATAAACAAGATAATAAGTACAAATCGCTTTTTAGACATCTTTAGTTTTTTACAAAAATAAAAAAGGCGGTTGTCTAAAACCGCCTTTTACTCTATTTTTTAACCTATAATTTAGAAATCCCAACTAATATAGCCATTGGTATATACATCGTGGATATAGCCGCCTTCAATTAATAAAATTGCTATTAAGTAGCATATTAAGAATACGCCCGTCCAAACCACCGTACGACGTAATCCGGCAGATTCATGTTCCATATGCATGAATGCCCATACAATGTAGTAGGCTTTGACTATAGTTAGAATAATGAATATCCAATTGAGTAAAGACATTGTGACCAAGTCAGTATCGACTAGAAAAGCAGGTTTTAAAATACCTAAAACCACTTCTATTATAGTTAAGACTGATAGAATTATAAAGACTTGCCAAATGCGCTTTGTGGCTGATGTGTGTTGATGTGTAGTATCTGCTGCCATAATATTTTTTTTATACGAGATAGAAGAATGTAAATACGAATACCCAAACAAGATCGACAAAGTGCCAGTAAAGCCCAACTTTTTCAACCATTTCGTAAGAGCCTCTTTTTTCGTAAGTACCAATAAGAACATTAAAGAAGATAATCACTAATATTAAGACCCCAGAAAAAACGTGGAAGCCGTGAAAACCAGTGATAAAAAAGAAAAAGTCTGCAAAAAGAGGTGCGCCATATTCGTTTTTAGTCAAGTTTGCACCTTCAATAACACCAATAGCTCTTGTGTTTAAGTATTGCTCAGCTTCAGAACGATCAAGAATTGTTTTCTCACCTTCTTCATTAAGTTGCATCGTTCTAATGGAATACTGTGTTTTTTCCATGAAGCCAGCTTTCACCTCTTCCAAGGTAACTGTTGGTTGTTCATTTCCAGATTGAAACCATATGCCATTACTATTTTGGTGTTCCGTTTTTTCATTAGGAACGTTTACGGCAACATCAGTAATCGAAACGCGTTTCCCTTCATTATTAACAAATTGTAGAATATCTCCGCCTCTGGTTTCGATAGCACCATATTCACCTTTGATAAAGTTTTTCCATTCCCAAGCTTGTGAACCTAGAAACACCAAACCACCTAAAATAGTTAAAGCCATGTAGGTCACTACTTTATTTTTCTTCATTTGATGGCCAGCATCTACAGCAAGAACCATGGTTACAGAAGAGAAAATTAAGATAAACGTCATTAATGCGACGTAATACATAGGGGCATCGACGCCGTGCAAGAATGGGAAGTGGTTAAAGACTTCGTCGGCTATTGGCCATTCATTCATAAACTTAAACCTCGAAAACCCGTAAGCCGCTAAGAACGCAGAAAAGGTTAAGGCATCAGAGGTGATAAAAAACCACATCATCAATTTACCATAGCTTGCTTTTAGTGGCTTACTATCACCGCCACCCCAAAGTTTTCCTTCGGTTCCTGTTTTTGCAACAGTTGTAGACTCCATAAAATTCGTTATTAGTTACCGCAAAAATAGACAAAAAAGTTTTTATTTAAAGAAATATAAAAACAAAAACAAATACAACCATAATGCATCTACAAAGTGCCAGAAATTAAGGCCTAGCTCAAAGCCTAGCATGTTATTGGCATTGTATTTTTTTCTAAAATGATTATAAATTACGACTAGTAGGGCAATGAGTCCTCCAAGTATATGTGCTAAGTGTGCAACTACTAACACATAAATAAAAGACATGCGAACATTACTAGCTGCTCCCGTAAAGTGGTAGCCATCTTCAATAATTTTCTCAAAACCCACAAATTGCAGGTATACAAATAGTGATCCTAAGATTAGTGTTACTAGCATTAAGCTGTTAGCTAAGCTTCGATTGGCTCGTTCAATTGCTTTTTTTGCTAAATGAAAACTTAGACTACTAAGAAGTATAACTATTGTACTGTATAGAAATACGTTTGGGAGCTCATATTCATCTAACCAATCAGGCCTGCTTTTACTCACTACGTAAGCACTTGTTAAACCGGCAAACATCATAGCCATACTAATTATGCCAAACCATAGCATCATTTTTTTAGCTTTAATTTGCTTTTTTCTTACATCTCCATCCATATTCTTATGTATTTATCTGCGACGTAAACAATTTGTATTAACGTGATATAACTTACACTTGCAAGCATTAATTGTTTAGACGCTTTAACTTGTTTGGTTTTATATAATTGTACTGCTTTATAAAGCATCATGAGCCCAAGTCCAAATATAATCACGGCCGATACGGGTGTGATATAAAAACGACCTGTGATGTGAAGAACCGGAATTAAAGACACAATTAAGGTCCAAACGGAATACAACACAATTTGTATGGCTGTACCTTTATCTCGTTTACCGGTAGGAAGCATAAAAAAGCCTCCTTTTTTATAATCATCATACAGCCACCAGCCTAAAGCCCAAAAATGAGGGAATTGCCAGAAAAATTGTATCATAAACAGTATTCCTGGCTCTATGCCAAAGTTACCTGATGCTGCGACCCAGCCTAACATAAATGGAATGGCGCCAGGAATAGCTCCTACAAATACAGCCAAGGGCGTCATTGTTTTAAGGGGTGTGTAAACGCTGGTATAAATAAAAATTGAAATAGCCCCAAACATTGCTGTAATCGGGTTAATGATATATAGTAAATAAATGCCAGTTAAGGTTAAAAAAGAGGCAATAGCGAATGCGTATTGTTTTGACATGCGGCCTGAAGGTAATGGCCTAGATTTTGTCCGGTCCATTTTAGCATCTAAGTCCTTTTCTATAATTTGATTAAAAGCATTAGAGGCGCCAACCATTGCATAGCCACCTAA